>CAMVBO010000250.1 GCA_947165745.1 uncultured Clostridia bacterium
GTGCCAGACATCCTGCACGTCGTCGTGGTCCTCCAGCCAGTCGAGCAGCTTGGTGACCTTCTGGACGCTCTCCTCGTCGGGCAGCTCGGTGGTGGTGGTGGGCACCATGGCGCGCTCGGCGGACAGGAAGGTGCAGCCGGCGGCCTCCAGGTTGTCGCGCACGGTGGAGAAGTCGTTGGGCTCGGTATAGATGATGGCCTCGCCCTCGCCCATCTCGACATCCGCCGCGCCAGCGTCCAGCGCCAGCATCATCAGCTCGTCCTCGTCCATGCCCTTGGAATTGTCAATTTCAATGACGCCCTTGCGCTCGAACTTCCAGGCCACGCACCCGGAAGCGCCCAGGGAGCCGCCGCACTTGTCGAAGATGTGGCGCACCTCGCTGGCGGTGCGGTTCAGGTTGTCGGTGACGACCTCCACGATGACGGCCACGCCGCAGGGCGCGTAGCCCTCATAGGTGATCTCCTTGTAGTTGGTGGCCTCACCCTCGCCCGCCGCCTTTTTGATGGAGCGCTGGATGTTGTCGTTGGGCATGTTGGCCGCCTTCGCCTTGGCAATGACGTCCTTCAGCTTGCTGTTCAGGTTCGGGTCGGCGCTACCGCCCGTCTTGACGGCGATCACGATTTCACGGCCGATCTTGGTAAAGATCTTTCCCTTCGCGGCGTCCGTCTTTGCCTTTTTATTTTTGATGGTTGACCATTTGTTATGTCCCGACATGGACAATCCCTCCCAGTTAAAACTGGATATATTGTAACACAACCGCGGTAGACACGTCAAGGGCAAGCGTGTATATTTTATGGTGGATATTGGGAGGTGAGCGCATGGCCATCGTGACGGATGTGGGGGACAACAGGGGCCAGGTGGAAATCGCGCTGGACGGCGTGTGCGCCGTCAGGGTCAGGAAGGTGCATTATTTGAAGTGCCCGGTTGAAGTCGGCGCGGAGCTGGATCTGGAGGACTATCTGGGCAGGGTGGCCGCCGTACAGTTCGCCGACGGCTATGAGGCCGCGCTCACCAGCCTGGACTATTGCGCCAGGTCGGCCAGGGAGATCGGCAATGCCCTGCGCCGCAAGGGCTTCGTGGAGCCCTGCGTGACCGCCGTGGTAGAGCGCCTGAGGGAGAGCGGGCTGATCGACGACGCCCGCTACGCCCAGCGCATGGCGGAAATGCAGTCGGGCAAGGCCGTGGGCCTGTATGCCTTCAAGCGGAAGCTGAAGGCCAAGGGCATCAGCGACGACGACGCGCAAGAGGCGCTTGCCGCCTTCGACGACAGTCAGCAGCAGGCAGCCGCGCTGGAAACGGCAAAGAGGCTGTGGCGCAAATATGAAGACTTGCCGCCCAGGGATGCCAAGGCGAAGCTCTCCCAGGCGCTGGCGCGGCGGGGCTTCGGCTGGGACGCCATCGAAAGCGCTATCGACGAGTTCATGGAATAGTACAAGGGGCTGTCTCAAAGCGCAAATTTAGAGACAGCCCCAATGAATTGCTCTTTGGGCATGAATTGCACTTCGTGCATGAATTGCGCTCGGTGCCGCTTCCCAATCCGCAGCATTGTCAGCTTTGCCAGAAGCAAAGCTGCCTTGGCGCATAGGAAAGGCGCAATTCAAATCATGTGTGCATACGCAATTCGTGTGCGCAGCACAATTCATTCTTTTTGAGCGACTCCTTGTTTATATCCTCTCCTGCGGCTTGCCGCAGCTCATCCGCCCCTCGGGACAGGGCCCGAAGCGGCAACTGGGGCCGTACATGCCGAACAGCGCGGGCATCTCCTGCTGCAGCTGCAGCAGCATCTCCCCCGCCACACCGCGAATCTCCCACTGGGCGCGGCTGCATGTGCGCAGCTTCATAAAGTGCAGCAGCTCCCGAGCGTTCATCCCCAGCAGGATGTCGATCTGGTGGCCGCTCAAGGCAAAGTAGCTGACGTTCGCGGGCGCGATCCCCAGGGCAAGCGCCTCCCGCGCCGCCTTGGCCTGGGCCTCGAACGCCGCGCGATAGACGATCTCCGCCTCGGCGACGGCCTTTACCGTTTCCGGCATCACATAACTGCCGCCCGCCAGCGCCGCCAGCACCGGCGGCACGATGGGTGAATCCACGCGATGGCGCACGAAGTGGGTCAGGCAGGCCAGCGAGATGCGCTGCACGCCGAACACGAAGTTCAGCAGCTCCAGTTCCCTGGGCCGCGCGTCCAGCAGCAGGCTGCGCACGTTCTTCTGGGTCATCATCATGCCCATATCCGGCTCAAAGCGCCCAGAGAAGCCCATGGCGGCCTCCAGCACCGCCATGCCGTTGGCGGTGGACGACAGCAGCGACGCTTCGCCGACGCCTTCCCGGGGCGCGTCGATCTCCTCCGGCAGCGCCACGGGCGCGCACTCGGGATAGCGCTTCAATTCCTTGTCGACGACGCCGGGATACAGCTCGTCAAACTGCGCCTGCAACTGTTTGCCCAGGCTCTCCACTTCGGCAAAGCCCCGGCCCCGCCCCGCGACCATCGCGCAGATCAGGTTGATCAACGAGCGGGCGTTCAGCGTCATAAAGAAGTTGCTGCGCAGGCAGTAAGGCAACACGAAGCGGGCGTCCTCCTTGGGAACGCCCAGGGCCATCAGTTTCTCGTAATCTGCGAAGCGTGCGGCCATGGTGTCCGCGTAGAGCTTGCCCTGCGCGTCCGTGAGGCCCTCGGGCGCCACGAAGCCCGCGCCGGCGAAGTCCACATATCGCCGCGACTTCACCGTATAGCTGTTCAGCCGCGCCTCGATGACGAACTGCTCCACCATCACGGAGACCTTGTTGAAGGCCACGGAGAAGGTCTGGTGCTCGATCACGGACTTGTGGCCCGAGGCCAGCACCTTGCCGATCAGATTCAAATCCTTCTCCCCGCCCTCGCTGCGGGCAAAGATCTCCAGCGCCGTGCCCTGCTGGGTGGAAATGCGCGCGGAAGACGCGGCGACCCGCAGCGCCTCGTGGTTTTTCACGATGATGACGGCTTGGCTGTTGTTCATGGCAATCACCCACTTCAATATATTAATGACATAATAACACAAGGGGCGACTTTTGTCACCCCTTGTCTGTTATTTTACATTATCACCCAACGAACGCGACTACTCCGCCTTTTCGCTCTCGCCCAGGGAATCGCGCGCGGAGACGACCACCTTCTTGTCGTAGCCGGAGAAGGCGAAGTCCACCAGCTTCTGGTCGGGCTTGGGCGTGAACAGGCTGACCAGGGGCACGATCACAAGACCCGCCAGCATGGCAAAGGCGCCGCAATTGATGGGGCTCTGCAGGATGGCCGGGAAGGCGGACTTGAAGAGCATGTTGGCGACCATGATGCCCGCGCCAAAGATCATGCTCACCCAGGCGGAGGCGGAGGTGGCCTTCTTCATGTACAGGCCGTACATGAACGGGGCCAGGAACGCGCCGGCCAGGGCGCCCCAGGAAATGCCCATCAGCTGTGCGATAAAGTTCACAGTGGTGGAATACTGGATGATGGCGATGACCACGGAGATCAGTATGAACACCACGATCAACAGGCGCATGGTGAATACCTGCTTCTTCTCATCCATGTCCTTGATGACGTTGCCCTTGAGGAAGTCCAGCGTCAGTGTAGAGCTGGAGGCCAGCACCAGAGAGGACAGCGTGGACATGGAGGCGGACAGCACCAAAATCACGATGATACCCAGCAGCAGCGGCGAGAGGCCATCCAGCATCGTGGGCACGACGGCGTCGAAACCGCCCACGGGGGTGCCCGTCAGGCTGGGGTCGATCTTGTCGTAGAACAGCCGTCCGAAGCCGCCCAGGAAGTAGCAGCCGCCGGCCACCACCACGGCGAAGAACGTGGAGATGATGGTGCCCTTGGAGATGTCCTTTTCGGACTTGATGGCGTAGAACTTCTGCACCATCT
>CAMVBO010000251.1 GCA_947165745.1 uncultured Clostridia bacterium
ACCTGCTGCCTGCATCCCGCCTCCGCCACCCACCGCCAGATGAACGACGAGGAGCTCCTCGCCGCCGGCGTCTCCCCGGACCTGGTCCGCCTCAGCGTCGGCCTCGAATCCGCCGACGACCTGATCGAGGACATCGCCCAGGCATTGGGCTGAGACGGCAGCAACCGCTTCACCTTTCGCAGCGGTATCGGGATCTGACAAAAAAGATAAAGAAATTATATTGACACTGTGTCAGCTTTGTGATAGAATGCACATTGTTGACACGGTGTCAGTTTTGTTTTACGGAGGGATCGGCCATGTCGAGAGGTTCACCGGCGCTGACGGCAGCGCGTAAGGAAGAGATTATCGAGGCCTGCGCGAGGCTTTATGAAACTATGAGCTTCAAGGAGATTACGATCAAGGAGATCGGCGCAGCCACCAGTTTTACCCGCACCTCGATCTATAATTACTTCGAGACGAAAGAAGAGATCTTCCTGGCGCTGCTGCAAAGGGAATATGAGCGGTGGGTGGACGCGATGAGCGCGGTAATGGCTGTGAAAGTCTCCATGACCCGCGATGAGCTGGCCCGGACGCTGGCCCGCACGCTCACGGACAGGCCGCGGCTGCTTCGGCTGCTGTCCATGAATCTTTACGATATGGAGGCCAATTCCCGCCCGGAGCGTCTGGCGGAGTTCAAGGTAGCCTACGGCGCGTCGCTTGATGCCGTCACCCGGATGGTCGAAAAGTACATCCCGGAGATGGGCGAAACGGAACGGCAGCAGTTTCTGTATGCCTTCTTCCCGTTCATCTACGGTATTTACCCCTACACCAGCGTAACTGAGAAGCAGAAGGCGGCCATGGAGCAGGCGGGGATCCCCTATGTCTATCAGTCCGCCTATGACCTGACCTGTACCTGTCTGAAAAAACTGCTGAACACCGGGGAGGCTTAATCCATGAAATACACAAAGCTTGGCAAATCCGATCTGACCGTTTCCCGCATCTGCATGGGCTGCATGGGCTTCGGCGACGCCGGGCAGGGACAGCATGCCTGGACGCTGGATGAGGAGCACTCCCGGGAAATCATCCGGCACGGGCTGGAATCGGGCATCAACTTCTACGACACGGCCATCGCCTACCAGAGCGGCACCAGCGAGCAGTATGTGGGCCGCGCCCTGCGGGATTTCGCGAAGCGGGACGAGGTCGTCGTGGCCACCAAATTTCTGCCCCGCACCCAGGACGAGATCGAAAGCGGCATCACAGGACAGCAGCACATCGAGCGCATGATCAACAGGAGCCTGCAGAATCTCGGCATGGATTATGTGGATCTTTATATCTATCATATGTGGGACTGGCAGACGCCCATTGAGGATATTCTGGATGGCCTGAACCGGGTCGTTCGGGCAGGCAAGGCGAGATACATCGGCATCTCCAACTGCTTTGCCTGGCAGCTGGCCAGGGCCAACGCCATCGCCGGGCGCGAAGGCTGGACAGAATTCATTTCTGTTCAGGGGCATTACAACCTGATCTTCCGGGAGGAGGAACGGGAAATGGTGCCCTACTGTCAGGAGGAAGGCATCGCCCTGACGCCTTACAGCGCCCTGGCGGCGGGCAGGCTGTCCCGCAAGCCCGGTGAAACCTCCGAGCGGCTGGAGAAGGACGCCTACGCCAGGTTCAAGTACGACGCCACCGCGCAGCAGGACGGGGTTATCATCGAGCGGGTGGCGGAAATCGCGGAAAAGCGCGGCGTGACCATGACGGAGGTGTCCCTTGCCTGGCTGCTGACCAGGGTTGCTTCCCCGGTGGTCGGCGCAACGAAGCTCCGCCATGTGGACGGCGCCGCGAAAGCGACGGAGCTGGAACTGACGGAAGAAGAAATTGCCTGTCTGGAAGCGCCCTATGTGCCGCATCCGCTGGCGGGCGTGATGGCCCAGAACAAACCGGCGAACGCCAGGGAAAAACATGTCTGGTCTACAGGCAATCAGAAAATCTGAAGGAGGTTCACCATGAAGAGACTGCTCGCTGCCGCGTTGTTTCTCTGTCTGCTCTGCACCGCCGCCTTTGCGGATACGCTGGTCACCAACGGCGACGTCAGCCTGGACACCGGGTCCCTTCCGTACTGCACGGAGGACGAATCCGCGCCCGTGGTCTATTTCATCAGTGACATTTCTCCGGAAAGCCTCGTCGCAGCCTATCGGGCACTGAGCATCGAACTGCCGGGCAAAACAGGCGTGAAGATGTCCACCGGCGAGAGCACCATCACCAATTACCTGCGGCCCGCTCTCATCACCGATCTGATCCATCTGGTGAACGGCACCATCGTGGAATGCAACACCGCCTACGGCGGCAGCCGCTCCTCCACCGCCATGCACCGGCAGCAGGCCAGGGACAATGGGCTGCTGGACGTGGCGGATCTGGATATTCTGGATGAGGAAGGCAGCATGGAAATCCCCGTTGAAGGCGGCCTCCGCATTCCGGTGGACTATGTGGGCAGCCACTTTGCCAACTACGATTCCTTCCTGGTGCTGACCCACTTCAAGGGGCATGCCATGGCGGGCTTTGGCGGGGCCATCAAGAATATCTCCATCGGCTTCGCCTCCTCCATGGGCAAGGTGTGGATCCACTCCGGCGGCACCAAAACCAGCGGCGGCATCTGGGGCGAGCAGGACCCCTTCCTGGAGGCCATGGCGGACGCGGCCAAGGGCGTGGATACGTATATGGGCGGCAACATTGTCTACATCAGCGTGATGAACCGCCTGTCCGTGGACTGTGACTGCGACGGCAGTCCCGCGGAGCCGGACATGCACGACATCGGCATTCTGGCCTCCACCGACCCGCTGGCCATCGACCAGGCCGCCATTGATCTGGTGTACGCGATGCCGGACAGCGGGAGCCTGATCCGCCGCATCGAGCGGCAGAACGGTCTGCACACGCTGGAGGCGGGCGAAGCCAACGGTCTGGGAAGCCGGACTTACCGTCTGGTCGTCCTCGGGAAATAAGCCATGTGGGAATGGATTCAGAGAGAAGCCGTCTATCTGTGGTACTACCTGGACATCCAGATCCGGCAGATCGCGCCTTACTGGGCCCTGGGCATTGTGCTGGGCAGCGCGGTCTCCGTGTTCGGAAAGAAGTATATCCACGGTGCCTTCGCGAGGATCGGGCAGCGGAAAACGGGCTGGCTGGGCGTCATCCCGGCCAGTCTCCTGGGCATCGCGTCCCCGCTGTGCATGTATGGCACCATTCCCATCGCCGCCTCGTTCTCGGAGCAGGGCGTGAAGGACGATTACCTGGCCGCCTTCATGATGTCGAGCATCCTGCTGAATCCGCAGTTGATCTTCTACAGCGGAGCGCTGGGACAGACGGCGCTGATCATTCGGTGCGTTTCCTGCTTCCTGTGCGGCTGCGCGGCGGGCTGGCTGATCCGCCGGTTCTGCAGCGGAAAAGGCAAAAGTTTCTTTGACTTTACCGGCTTCCATGAGGGAAAGAGCCGGGATACCGACCCCAATCTGCTGCTTCGGTTCCTCAAAAACATCTGTCGCAACATCAGGGCCACAGGCCCCATGTTCGCCCTGGGCATCCTGCTGACGGCGCTGTATCAGATTCATGTGCCCGGCGATTTTGTCAGCGGTCTCTTCGGCAAAAACAACGGTTTCGGCGTGCTGATGGCCGCGACCATCGGAGTACCGGTCTATATGTGCGGCGGAGGCACCATTCCGCTGCTCATCGAATGGCTGGCGGACGGCATGAGCATGGGAAGTGCCGCGGCTTTCATGCTGACCGGCCCCGCCACCAAGATCACCAACCTGGGCGCAATGAAGATCGTGCTCGGCTGGAGACGGTTTATCCTCTATCTGGCGTTCGTAATGCTGTTTTCACTGTGTACGGGACTGATTGTTGATTTATTTTGA
>CAMVBO010000252.1 GCA_947165745.1 uncultured Clostridia bacterium
TGCCGATGCACTGCACGCCGTTGGCGATGGCCGTGCGGACCACGGCGCGAACCGCCGCGTTCATGCCCGGGGAATCCCCGCCGCTGGTCAGCACGCCGATGCGCTTGATCTTGTTTTCCATATGACGCACTCCTTTGTGTGTATTGGGTTGGCTATATTATAACGCAAAATGGAGCCGGCGTCCACTGAATTCTGACGAAAGGCTCATTGTTACAAATTGGAGTATGATGCGTCTTAATGAGCGAAGGGAGGCGAGAGAATGGAGGACAGGGAGATCGTCGAATTGTACTTCGCCCGGTCGGAGCGAGCCATTCGGGAGACGGATGGGAAATACGGCCGGCGGGTGCGCGGCCTGGCCGAGGGCATACTGAAGAACAGTGGAGACGCCGAGGAGTGCGTGAGCGACACCTGGCTGAAAGCGTGGAACAGCATTCCGCCCACGCGGCCGAGCTCGCTGGGTGCGTATCTGTACAGGATCGCCAGGAACCTGAGCCTCGACCGGCTTCGGCGGAATAAGGCGCTGAAGCGGGGCGAGAGCGTAAAGGTGCTGGGGGAGCTGGACGAAGTGGCGTCGAGCGTGCCGGAGGACGCGGAGGGCGAGATCTCCGCCGCGATCCATCGTTTTTTGGAGAAGCAATCGAAGGAGAATCGACGGATGTTCCTGCTGCGCTACTGGCGGATGGAGACCATTGCGGAAATCGCGGGGGAAACGGGCAGGAAGGAAGCGTCAGTGCGGATGGCGCTTTCCCGAATGCGCAAGGGATTGCGTTCGGAGCTGGAGAAGGAGGGGATTTGGCTGTGAAGGCGGAAAAGCTGTTGGAGCTGATGGGGAATATCCCGGACGCTTACATCATGGAGGCGATGGAGAGCCCCGCGCGGCGGCTGCACGTGGGGAAGCTGCTGTTGGCGGCGGCACTTATGCTGGTGGGCGTGAGCGCGGCGGTAGCCGGATTCCAGTCCCGGCTGCTGGGCTATATCTTTCGGTATGGCGACGAGCATCCCACGCCCGCCGTTCAAGCACATCTGGTGCATTTGGACGGGGAGGGCACGGCGGAGGACGTGTCGTTCCGGGTGGATGAATTTCTGCTGGACGACGATCGGCTGTACCTGACCTGGACGGCGGAGAACCACACTGGCAAGCCGCTGATCTTCTATGGGCCGATCATCAAGGGCGAAGGGGAGTTTGACATTCGCGCGGGCATGATCCGCACCGCCTTGGGCGGCGAGGTGCTGGGCGCGGCGCTGCCCGAGACTTGCGGGGAGACCACTGAGTTCCGCGTGCAGGGTGAGGGCGAGGGCCCGGTGACGGTGACGATGCTGGCCCAGGAGCCCGTCGCGGAATTTGTGGACAACAAGGTCTCGTCGCCCGTGGGCACGCCGGTGATCGCCTGGGACGTGAACCTGCAGCGGGTCGAGAGTTTCTGCTATGGCTTCGACGTTCACCCATCGAAGATACTCAAGGACGGGCAGTTCGTGGACGACGACGGCAGCGACGGCTGGGGTCCCTGGATTTCTACACACTTCTACTATGACGACCGGGAGGCGCTGTGGAGCGACTTCGTCGACAAGTCGCTGTACGACTCGATGCTTGGGGAGGCCGAGCTGGACGAAACGCTGGGCTACGCAAAGCTGGCCAAGCGCTGGGACGTGGATTTGACGCTGGAGAAGGGCGCGCGGCGCAGGTCGCTGGCGGAGGAACTGCCGAGCTTCGATTTGGGAGATTACCGGCTGGTGGTCACGGAGCTGACCCAGACCGACGTGACCAATCGTTTACGGTTCCAGGCGGTGCCGAAGCAGGAGGGCGTGTTTGACGACGGGGCGGGGGAGTTCACGCTGTACGTCAACGGCGCGGACGAAGAGCCGAGGTGCCTGGAGGGCAGCGGCGCGATATTGAATGACGGCTGGACGTTCTCCAGCGCGGCGCCTGTGGACGACACGCCCCGGATCGCCGCCTGGGAGTTCAAATGGCTGAACGATGGCGAACCCATCCGGGAGATTCGGCTGACGCGCAACGGCGCGGAGGACGAGACCGTGGACTGGAAGCTGTAGGCAGGACACACAACGCCACGCGGGAGCGATATTGCGTCGCTCCCGCATTTTTATCTTGCCACGGGGTATAAAATGGCTTATAATAGAAGAGAAAAATTGTGTGTATACCGTCTGCGGGCGGTTTGCAGATGGGAAGGTTTACATTGGGAAAGATCATTGCGGTGACGAACCAGAAGGGCGGTGTGGGCAAGACCACCACCGCCGTGAATTTGAGCGCCTGCGTGGCGGCGATGGACAAAAAAGTGCTGCTGGTGGACATCGATCCCCAGGGCAACGCCACCTCCGGGCTTGGGAAAGCCGGGGAAGAGGGCGCGACGGTCTATGACGTGCTGATCGGCGAGGCGACCGCGCGGGACGCGATCATCCAGACCGGCTTCGGCGCGATGGATCTGATCCCTACCGCCATCGAGCTGGCGGGCGCGGAGATCGAGCTGGTGGCCGTGGAGGACCGGGAGAAGCTGCTGAAGGCGGCGCTGGAGCCGGTGCGGGGGGAGTACGACTTCATATTCATCGACTGCCCGCCCTCGTTGAGCCTGCTGACGCTGAACGCGCTGACGGCGGCGGACAGCGTGCTGATCCCGATTCAGTGCGAGTACTACGCCCTGGAGGGCGTGGGCCAGCTGGTGAACACCGTGAAGCTGATGCGCAAGAAGCTGAACCCGAACCTGGCCGTGGAGGGCATACTGCTGACCATGTACGACGCCCGCACGAACCTCTGCGCCCAGGTGGTGCAGGAGGTGCGCAACCACTTCCGGGACGAGGCCTTCGAGACGATGATCCCCCGGAACGTGCGCCTGAGCGAGGCGCCCAGCTACGGCCTGCCCATTCACCTGTACGACGCCAGAAGCACCGGCGCGAAGGCGTATCAGGAGCTGGCGGAGGAGCTGTTGGAGAGGAATAAACAGTGACACTTCATCCGTCAGGCTGCGCCTGACAGCTTCCCCCTCAAGGGGAAGCCTTTTTGAGAAACCTCAATAATCCCTGGAGGTTAGTAATATGGCAAAGAAGATACAGCGCGGCTTGGGGCGCGGCTTGGGCGCGCTGCTGGGCGAGGACGTGGTGGCGGAGGCCGCCCAGGAAGCCAAGCAGGCCAAGCTGGCCTCGCAGGCCTCGCAGGCCTCGCAGGCCACGCTGGCCCGGCAGGAAAAGGATGGGCAGGAGGCGGCGAAGGCCGCCGAGCCCGTGGACGCGGTGCGGATGCTGCCCATCGGGCAGATCGACCCGAACCTGGAGCAGCCCCGGCGGCGCTTCGACGAGGCGGCGCTGAACGACCTGGCGGCATCCATCCGGGCGGTGGGGGTGCTGCAACCGATCATCGTGTCGCAAAACGGCGAGCGATACACCATCATCGCGGGAGAGCGGCGCTATCGGGCGTCGCGGCTGGCAGAGCTGAACGAGATCCCGGCCATCGTACGGGATTGGGACAGCCAGAAGCGCCTGGAGGCCGCGCTGATCGAGAACCTGCAGCGCGACGATTTGAATCCGGTGGAGGAGGCCATGGGCGTGAGGCGCCTGATGGACGAGGCCGGGCTGACCCAGGAGAGAGTGGCCGAGCGCTTGGGCAAGAGCCGCCCGGCGGTGGCGAACCTGCTGCGGCTTTTGAACCTGCCGGACAGCGTGAAGCAGATGCTGGTGGAGGGCAAGCTCTCCGCCGGGCACGCGCGGGCGCTGGTGACTGTGGAGCCCCGGCGGCAGGTGCAGCTGGCAAACCTGACGGTGCAGCAGGGCTGGTCCGTGCGCCAGCTGGAGCGGATTTGCGCCCAGCCGGTGAAGGAGGAGGTCAAGAAGCCCCGCGTGCCCAAGGACGCCCAGATCGGCGAGCTGGAGAGCATGGC
>CAMVBO010000253.1 GCA_947165745.1 uncultured Clostridia bacterium
AATACTGATGGGCGAACCACGTGCGCATGCCCTTGATCTGCTTCCAGGGCACTTCGCCATGGGCAGCGGTATAGTCCTCGCTCACATGGGGCGCCAGTTCACCGATCTGCTGGAGCGGCATAGCCAAGGCATTGCGCATGATAAATCCGCAAAGAACCGCTGCTCGTCGCCGCCAAAGTAAGTCAGCGTCCCCGCAATCTCATGGCAGTATTCCAGCATCCGATTAACCAGTTGTCTGTCACGCCCGGCCATGATCCTCTCACCTTCTCTCAGGGATACAGCCGCAGCTGGTCTTCCTGAATCCTTCCGAGAAAGGCCTTGTCCCGGTGATCGGTGGTCACCAGGTCCAGCGTCTTGCCCAATCCCTCGCTAAGATCGGCGTACAGGCCGCCCATCTGGAAGGCGCTGCGGACCGCGCCGCAATCCACGATCAGGTCGATGTCGCTGTTTTCGGTGGCTTCGCCCCTGGCGTAGGACCCGAACAGCGAAAGACTGTTCAAGCCATAGGCCCGCGCGATGGGCGCGGCGATGCGCTTGATCTGTTCAACCGTGTAGACCATGGCAAATCCTCCCTTCTCACGCACAGTGTACCATAAAAGGGGATTTGGGTCAAGTGAAACACAGACATCAGCCCGCGATCCGCGGAACCGATGTCTGCATGGATTGGTCGACCCTCAAAACCTGTCGGCTCAGACGTACTTGATCGCCTCGTCGTCCTCCTCCGTCCGAGGCGCAAGGCCCATGGCCAGGCGGTCGCGATAGTCCTGGATGGCGGCATGCAGGGCCTCCTCCGCCAGCACGGAGCAGTGCACCTTCACCGGCGGCAGACCGCCCAGCGCGTCCATGACCATCTTGTTGGTCAGCTTCTCGGCCTCCGCCAGCGTCATGCCCTTCACCAGCTCGGTAGCCTTGCTGGACGTGGCGATGGCCGCGCCGCAGCCGAAGGTCTTGAACTTCACGTCGGTGATCACGTCGTCTTCCACCTTGATATAGATGCGCATGATGTCGCCGCACTTGGCGTTGCCCACAGTGCCCACGCCGCTGGCGTCCTCCATCTCGCCCATGTTGCGGGGATTCATAAAATGATCCATGACCTGCTCGGTATATTCCATAATCGTACCTCCTGTGCGCGATAGCGCTCGATCAGTTCAACGCGCAGGCTTCCTCGGTGCCCACGGTCTCCACGCCCTTGAGGAAATCGCTGTAAAGCGGGCTCATGGCGCGCAGCTTCTCCACGGTCTCCTTCAGGCAGTCCACCACGTAATCCGCCTCTTCCATGGTGTTCTCGTCGGAAAGGCTCAGGCGGACGGAACCGTTGGCGTGCTCGTGGCTGACGCCGATGGCCAGCAGCACATGGCTGGGGTCCAGGGAGCCGGAGGTGCACGCGGAGCCGGAGGATGCCGCAATGCCCTTCAAATCCAGATGCAGCAGCACGCTCTCGCTCTCGATGAAGTAGAAGGAGACATTGATATTGCCGCACATGCGCCTGGTGGGATGGCCGTTCAGTTGCACATGGGGGATTTCGTCCATGATGCGCCCGATCATGTGGTCGCGGATAGCGGCCATCTTCGCGGCACGGGCGGGGATGTCCACGGTGGCCAGCTCGATGGCCTTGCCCAGTCCCACGATGCCGGCCAGGTTTTCAGTGCCGGGGCGCTGCCCGCGCTCTTGGGCGCCGCCCTGCATCAACCGCTGGATGCGCACGCCATGCTTCACATACAGCGCGCCGATGCCCTTGGGGGCGTGGAACTTGTGGCCGGACAGGCTGAGCATGTCAATGCCCTGCGCCTTCACGTCAATTTCCACATGGCCGATGGCCTGCACCGCGTCGGTGTGAAACAGCACGCCGTGCGCCTTCGCCACCGCCGCCAGCTCCGGGATCGGCTCGATGGTGCCCACCTCGTTGTTGGCGTACATGATCGAAACCAGCACGGTGTCCGGCCGGATAGCCGCCTCCAGCTGCTCGGGGGTGATCAGGCCGTCCCGGTCCACGGGCAGGTAAGTGACCTCAAAGCCTTCCTTCTCCAATTGCTGGCAGGTGTGCAGCACGGCATGATGCTCAAAGTTGGTGGTGATGATGTGCCTGCCCTTGCGGACATTGGCGCAGGCCGCGCCGCGCAGGGCCCAGTTATCGGCCTCGGTGCCGCAGCCGGTGAAATAGATCTCCCTCGGCTCCGCGCCGATGGCCTTTGCCACCTGTGCCCGGGCCGCCTCCACGGCCTTGCGGGCCTCGCGGCCAAAGCCGTGCACCGACGACGGGTTGCCGTAGATCTCGCAGAAATAGGGCTGCATCGCCGCCATGACCGGCTCGGTCACGCGGGTCGTCGCGCCGTTATCCATATATACTCTCATGTCGTGCCGTCCTCCCGCGCGCAAACGCGCTCATAATCTGTAATCATATCCCGCAGCGTGATGCCGTCCACGATGGCGTTCAGCCCGTCCCGCAGCTTCATCCACACGATGCGCGAGGCGCAGGCACAGCTCTTTCCGCAGGCCTCCTCTTCCTCCAGGCATTCCACCAGGTTGAGTCCGCCTTCCAGCGCCCGAAGCACGTCGCCCACGGTGATCTCCTCCGGCGCCCTGGCCAGGGTGTAGCCGCCCTGGGCGCCCCGGGTGCTGGTCACCAGGCCCGCCCGCTTCAGCGGCGCGATCAGCTGCTCCAAATATGCCTCCGGAATGCCCTCCCGCTCGGCGATGGCCTTGATGGACTGGGGCCCGCTTTCGGCGTTTCGCGCCAGGTCGTACATGGCTTGGATGCCGTAGCGTCCCCGGGTCGACAGCTTCATCGTCTCGACCTCCCGAAATAAATTCCGAGTCTTTCACTCGATTTTGCCTCTGTATTGTAGCACCCTTTTCCCCCGCCGTCAATAATTCCGACCTGTTTTATTGGATATTTAACGATAGAAAACGGACCGCGCCAGCGCGCAGCCCGCAATGGGTGTTCCGGGGCGGATTATGCCGCCTTTCGCTGCTATACTGCGCAAGGCGTAAATCATGTCCCTTGAATCAATCCATGATATACCAAATCTTGTCGATGGTGTTCACCTTGTCCTGCTGGGTTTCGCCCCGGATGATGCTTTCCTCAAGCGGAATAGCGCAGCCGCCGTTGCGATTTGTGGTGTCGGCGCAGTAGAAGGTGTCGGTGTCCTCCTCATAGCCAAACAGATAGATCGCGTGGGGCATCCCAGTGTCATAGATCACCACGCCTTCCGGATGGTATTGCAGCACATTGATCAGATACGCCTTCTTATCCACGCAGTTGCGGATATCGGCGTTGCAGGTCACCTGCACCTGGCCGATGGTGAAATTTTGGCTCAAACCCCATTCCTTCGTCCAGCAATAGTGGCCCACGCCGGTATCGGTCAACATCTCATAGGGCGTGCCGCGCTGGCAGGAGTAATTGCGCAGCATCATCGTCGCCGAAACCAGCGTGCAGGTGTGGGGCACATTCTGGGTAATGAACACGCCGTCGTCCGGGTGCGAGCCGAAGTACAGGCCCTCCGCCCAGGCGGTCAGAATAAGCATCTCAAGCAGTGCCAGCACAAAAGCGACCGCCAGCAATCGCCGCGTCCATCGCATATAATCACCTCCATAAACCGGTACCCTACCAGTCTATCGGATGCGACCCGCGATTGCAAAGACATTCCCGCAAACAAAACATGCCATTATTCGGGCAGGTGGTGACAGAACTTAGTTTCGTAATACCTTCTGGACATGGGCGTGCCATCGCTGTGAAAACCTGTGACAATATTTTCCAATTGCGAATATATCGCACAGCTCTGCAACATCTCTGCTGTTGTTCATCTTCTTTTTGGCGGCCTGTCTCGCTGTTCAGTGAAGCTTCGCGTTCGGCACCCTGCGCCGAGCCGCTCGCTTCA
>CAMVBO010000254.1 GCA_947165745.1 uncultured Clostridia bacterium
TGCGCGGCAGCATGTCCGCCTGGATCTGCGTGGCGACGTTCAGCTCCGCGCCGATGCGCTCCTTTTCCGCCGTGATGGTCTGGATATTGTCGATATACTTGACGATATCGTTCTCCATCTGCGTGATGTCCTGTGCCAACTCCTGGATCTCGTCCTTCGTCTGAATGCCGTCGAGGGACGTGGTGGTCACGGTCTCGTTCTGGGCAAACTCCGAGACGTTCCCGCGGATCAACATCAGCGGGCCGATGAAGTTCCGGCGCATGAAGATCCAATAGCCGACGCCGAACAGGATCAGCACGATCAGGGAGATCAAAACCATCCGCAGGATGTAGTCGGTCAGGGTGCTGATGATCACCTTCATCCACACGTCCACGGACAGCATTGCCACCACTTTGCCCTGGCTGTCGATGATCGGCAGCATGCTCGAGGTCAGAAACCCGTACTTCGGGGAATGGCGAACCATGTAACTCTCCGGCCGCTTGCCCTGGGTGTAGGCCTCCCAGGCCTCGTCAAAGTTGGACGGGACCGGGTCGCTGGACCCGATGGGCGTGCCGGACGTATCGAAGATGTAGCGGATCGTCTGATCCTCGTTGAGGGTCACGATGTAAATGAACGCGACGCCGGAAATCTTCTCCACATCCTTCAGATAGTCCGCAATTTCCGCGTAGTCCTCGTCCTCGGTCCATGTCTGGGCGTAGTGGCCCACCTTGTCGTGATCAATGTGGTTCAGAATGATGTTGCCCACCACGTAGCCGTTGTCGTTGTACATCTTCCGGATCGTCTCGCTGTACTGCAGGTATCCGCTGATCGTGGAAACCACGCAGATGAAAATCGTCAGCAGCGCAACGCCCAGCAGCAGCTTTTTACTGATGCCGAAGCGAATCTTCATGCGCCTTCTCGCTCTATTCCCGGACATCTTCATCCTCCGTTCCGTCCAAATGCTTGATGTAAAACACCGCGTCACAGATGCAGTGGTAGTGCCCGCAGTAGGGGCAGTACAGCTCCATGTCATTCCAGGGGCGAATGATCTCGGCAACGGGGACAAAGCCGTTGTCCTGAAGGATGTCCTTTGCCGGAACCACGCCGGCCGGCGAGCGCATCGCCGGAACCAGGATCAGCTTCGCGCCGCGTTCCCCCATCACCGGTTCCACGCGCCGCACGAAGGACGAACAGATGCCAGAGTGCCGGTACTCCTTCCCGGTGCTCACCGTCTTGTAGATGCCCACCGTCGTTTCGGGATCGTAGGCGCGCAGCGCCGGGGGCCATTTATCCACATGAAGGCCCTTGAGGGCCTCGCCCAGCGTCGAAAAAAACGCGTAGAAGAAGGCGGCGATGGCGCCGTCCCTGTCCGCGTCGGTCACGACGTAGAACAGGTTGCGCTCCCCCTGTATGCTCTGTTGCAGCTTCTCCACGGAATAGTAGTCCACCGCGAGACATTCATCGATCATGCGCTTGAGTTCCGGCACATCCGCCGCTTCCGCAAACCGCGTTTCAAGCTTCATGCGCAGGCTCCCCCTTCAAGAGTATTTGCAGCGTGTTGACGCCGAAGGCGCTCTGGTAGTTGACCATCTCCACCATCTTCCGGATCATCCGCACGCCCATGTACATGTCGTCCCCGACGTCCTCCTCCGGTGAGAAGCAGAAGGGGTTGAAGGGGATGCCGCTGTATCGGATGCGGATGCCGCTGACGCCATTCTTGGAATAGGCACGCAGGTCGAACTTGAGGTCGGTCTGAATGTCAGCCTGGTCGTTGACCTGGCGGATCAGCGCCATGACCTCCTCCATGCTCATCTCCAGGCGCACCGTCTCCCGGGCGTCCATGCCGTTCGCCGCGCAGAATTCGCTGATGCGCTCGCTGGCGGTGACGATCTCGTCCAGGTTCGCGTCCACGGAGAAGTTCAGCACCCGCCCGTTCCGCTCGTTGTCCAGATCCATCATCAGGCAGCGGGAATCCCGGGGATGCCGCCGGTGGTGCAGCCCTGTAGCGGCCCACCAGAGGGCCAGCGTCGCCACCTCCGCAATGAGCAGGAACGAAAACACGGAGAATCGGATGGCAATGACCAGCATCAGGCTGAGCACGCTCATCGCGAGCACCCGCATAAAGATCAGCCCGTTGGCCCAGCCGTCCAGCCCCGCCATGTTGTAATAGGTTGACAGTATGTTTATCAGCAGCGCCGGGAAGGTGGACAGGGCCAGCCAGATCAGCGGCACCAGGATGCTGTCTTCCAGGCCGTACAGGTCCCGGAACACGCCGCTCAGCGCCACGCACAGCGCCAGATAGGCCCCCGCGCACACGCAACCGATGTTCCACTCCTCGCGCAGCAGCAGCCGGCAGCTTCCGTTGTCATGCTCCCCGCTGAACACGCCCAGCATCGCGCCGCCCGCGGCGGGCACGCCCAGCGTAACGCAGTCCCCGAAGCCGCTCAGCCCGTTCACCGCGGTGAACACCGCCACCAGGCTCACGCCGCCGTGGGCCATCAGCATGGCGTTCACGATCAGCAGGCGAATGGTGGAGCAGAGGTTGCTGAAGGCCGACGGAAAGCCGGCGGAAATGATGATCCGCCATTCCTTGCGACTGTGGACCAGCTCCGGTTTCCATCTGTAGGGGCTGTCCTTGGCCAACAGGCGAACCATGCCGTAGATGCAGGACAGCGTCGTGGCGATCACGCTCGCCAGGCCCGCGCCGAAGACGCCCATGTCCAGATTGTACACAAACAGTATGTCCAGCGCAATATTGCCCACGGCCATGCCCACCATCATAATGGTCACGTCCCTGTGCCTGCCGTCCAGCCGCAGGTACCAGAACGGTATGTAAACCAGGATCCTGGGCAGCGCCCCGATCATCGTGATGACCACATACTGCGTCACGTATTCCCGGGTCGCGCCATCCGCGCCGAGAAACGAAACCAGCGGCCCGCGGAACAGCAGGGCGAGGGCGGTGATGACCAGCGATACGATGATCGAAGCGTTCATGCCGGTGCGAAAATACGCGTCCCGCCGCCGGGTATTGCCGATGCCGATGGCGCGGGCGGCGGGGATCTCCGTCCCGGCGGAGAGAAAAGAGCCGACCACGTACAGCGCCCAGCTCACCGGCAGGCTGAGGTTGATCGCCGCGAGGGCGTCCGGGCCGATGCGCTTGCTCACCAGGATGCCGTCCACGAACACGTTGATATTGGCGCTGAGAATCGCGAGCATCCCCGTGACCACCGCTTTGCGATAGGCCCCGCGGATAAACCCGGCGTTCTGCGTCAATCCTGCCGCCCCTTGTTTCGCCTGTGTCATGTTCATTATGCCTTGCTCACTGTTCTATGTCAAGCAAATCCGTAAAGCCGACCATGTCGAAAATCTCCATGATGTCAGGCGACACATGCCGGATGACCATGCTGCCCCGCTCGTTCATTTCCTTCTGCGCCCAGAGCAGCACGCGGAGGCCGGCGGAGGAGGTGTAGACCAGTTTGTCCAGGTCGATCGTCAGGTCGGTGATCGTATCGATTTCGCGCCTCAACATCTCATCCAACTGCGGCGCGCTGACGGCGTCCATGCGGCCTTCCAGGGCTACGGTCATGCGGGCGCCTTCCCTTGTCTTGATGATATTCACTTGGTTTTCCTCCTGTCTCGCTGTGTTCGTTCTGCATTCCCCATCGGCGGATTATCCCAGGCGCGGGCTGACCGCGTCCAAAAACGTATTTCACAAGCGGCTCATTCATCCCTTTGCGACACGCGCCGTGCAAATCCTGCCATGCGCCATAGCATGACATTGTACCAAAAAGGGTTAACGGATTAGATATCCATTAACCCAAATACTTGGTGGAGCATACCGGATTCGAACCGGTGACC
>CAMVBO010000255.1 GCA_947165745.1 uncultured Clostridia bacterium
GCCAAGCACGTGGGCGGCAGCATCCAGATCACCGTGGACGGCCCGCTGCAGGCCTATATCGCCAGCCAGTTCCCCTCCGGTTATCGCGGCGCGGTGTGCGTCATCAACTACAAAACCGGCGAGATCCTGGCCATGGTGTCCATGCCCAACTACGATCCCTCCGACCTGGCCGTGCGCAGCGACGCCCAGGTGGAGGACACGGCCTACCTGAACCGGTGTCTGCAGGGTCTTTATACCCCCGGCTCGGTGTTCAAGATCATCACGTTGGCCTCCGCCATCAACAACGATGTGAACGTCATCGACCAGACCTTCAGCTGTTCCGGTGTCTGGGAATACGAGGGCGGCCACATCGTCTGCGCCGGCGGCACCTCCCACGGCACCGTGAACCTCAAAACCGCCTTCAAGCGCAGCTGCAACGTCACCTTCGGTAAGCTGGCCTACCAGCTGGGCCTGGAGCGCCTCCGGCAGACCGCAGAACGCTTCGGCTTCAACGAGAACTTCAAGTTCGGGGATTTCGTGGTCTACAACTCCGCCTTCCCCACGGAAGTGAACAACATGAACGGCCTGGTCTGGGCCGGCATCGGCCAGGGCGAGGTGCTGGTCACGCCGCTGCATATGGCCATGATCTCCGGCACCATCGCCAACAAGGGCGTGATGATGAAGCCCTGGCTGATCAAGAAGATCGCCAATTCCGTGGGCAAGACCACGTCCGCCGGGGCGCCCACCGCCTATCGCCAGGTGGTCAGCGAATCCGTGGCCAGCAAGATCGCCGAGTATATGTATGAGGCCGTCCAGAGCGGCACCGCCGCCCGCGCCGCCATCAAGGGCTACAGCGTGGGCGGCAAGACCGGCTCGGCCGAGGTCTCCAACGACAAGAACGTGGAGACCAACGCCTGGTTCACCGGCTTCATCTATGACGAGGCCCACCCCTACGCCATCTCCGTGGTCATCGAAGGCGGCGGCGCCGGCGCCCGCATGCCCAGCGAGCTGGCCGCCAAGGCGCTGAAAAAGACGATTGAGTACGTGGGCTGAGGAGGGTCCCCCATGCCCGACATCATCACCCGGGACGCGCTGTTTTTTTTCGATGGAAAGCCGGCGGAGCTGGCGCTCTACGAACGTCTGGCGGCCGAAATCATCGCCCGCTGGCCCGATACGGAGATCCAGGTGCAAAAGACCCAGATCGGCTTTTGCTGCCCCGGCCTGTTCTGCTGCGCGAGCCTCGCGCCGGTGCGCCGGAAGGCCGAACGGCCGCCAAGCTTCATCACCGTCACATTCGGCCTGGATCATCCCCTGGACGATCCCCGGGCGCTGCCCGTGAAGATACGGCCGAATCGATACACCCACCACGTCCTCCTCGGCAGCCCCGGGGAGATCGACGACACCCTGCTGGGCTGGCTGGACGCCGCCCGCAAATTCACCATCGAAAGGACCGTGAACCATGCTCGAACTTAGAAACGTGACCAAGAAGTACCTGCGCCGCACGGCGCTGGACGACGTAAGTCTGACCATTGATACGGGCAAAACCTGCCTGCTGCTGGGGCCCAATGGCTCCGGCAAGACCACGATGATGAAGATGATCGCCGGCCTGTGCCGGCCCACCAGCGGCGAGATCACCTTCGACGGCATGCCCATCGGCGTGTCCACCAAGGCCCGCATCGCCTACATGCCCACGGAAAACTACTTCTACAGCTACATGAAGGTGAAGGACATCGGCAGGTATTACGCCGACTTCTTCAAGGACTTCAACCCCGCCGCCTTCGACCGGCTGCTCGACGACATGGAGCTGGACAAGGAGGACAACATCCGCCAGCTCTCCAGCGGCATGGCCGCGAAGCTGCGCCTGTCGCTGACCCTGAGCCGGGACGCAGGGCTGATGATGTTCGACGAGCCGCTGAACGGCGTGGACATCCTCACCCGCACCCAGACCATCAACGCCATCCTGGCCGGGCGCGAAGCGGGCCGGTCCATGCTGATCTCCACCCACCTGGTGGACGAGCTGGAGGACGTGGTGGACTACACCGTGTTCCTGAAGAAGGGCAAGCTGATCATGGCCGGCGACAAGAAGGAGATCTGCGCGGGCCGCACGCTGAAGGACCTGTACCTGGAGGTCTACGGCCACATTTCCCAAGAGCCCGTGGAGGAGGTGCGGAAAGATGCTTAAGCTGATGAAATACGAGTTTCGCAAGATGCGCACCACACTGCTGGCCATGCTGGCGAGCCTGATCGCGCTGCAGATCGGCTTCATGGCGGGCACCCGCGCCGAAAAGAACACCGTCGTCATCATCTGCCTGTCGCTGATCACGATTTTGACCGCCCTGGTCTACGCCTACATCATCCTGGCGGGCATGGCCAGCTATTCCCGGGAGCTGAAGGACAAGTCCGGCTACCTGATCTTTATGACGCCGGTCAGCCCTCTGGGCGTGGTGGTCAGCAAGCTGCTGTTCACGGCCCTGGCGGCCCTCATCGCCACGGCAACCTTCGGCGTTGCGGCCTTCCTGGACTATCGCTACATCTTTGAGCAGGCCAACATCAGCAAGTCGACCATGGACCAGATCAACCTGCTGCTGCGCTTCGGTCTGAACGCCAACGCCGACATCTTCCAGATTCTCCGCATCGTCATGTACTACGTGTGCACCGTCCTCATCGAGGTGCTGCTCACCATGTGCACGGCCTACCTGGCCATCACCCTCTCCGCCACGATGCTCCAGAACAAAAAGGGCTTCGTGCGGGCGCTCATCAGCCTGGTGCTCTTCGTGGGCCTCACCTGGGGCTGCAGCTGGGTCGCCCAGAAGCTGATCTACGCCAACGCCACCATCGACAAGGACCTGCGGCAGCTCTCCGGCTACGTCGGCTGGTCGCTGCTCCTCAACGCCGCCTTCTGCGCCGTCTTCACCGGCGCCAGCGCCTGGCTGCTGGACAAGAAAGTGAATCTGTAATGACTGAATCCAATCGCAAGCCCTTCAACGGCGCGCGGATGTCGCCGGAGCTGCAGTTCAAGATCGAAAACCTGCCGGACTCGCCGGGCTGCTACCTGATGAAGTCCGAGGGCGGGATCATTTACGTGGGCAAGGCCAAGAACCTGAAAAACCGGGTCAGCCAGTATTTCCACTACTCCGCCCAGCACACCCCAAAGGTGCGGGCGATGGTGGAAAAGATCGACGACTTCGATATCATGCTGGTGGATAACGAGCTGGAGGCCTTCACGCTGGAGTGCAACCTCATCAAGCTGCACATGCCCCACTACAACATCCTGTTGAAGGACGACAAGGCCTACCCCTACATCCGCGTGGACCTGCGGGAGAACTTCCCCCGGGCGGAGCTGGTGCGCCGCCAGGAGAAGGACGGCGCAAAGTACTTCGGCCCCTATCAGGGCGCGACGGTGGTCCGTGAGGTGTTGGACGTGGTGCGCATGGTGTTCCCCATCCGGGTCTGCTCGAAGAAGCTGAACCCGGAGGCCAAGCCCCTGCGCCCCTGCGTACACCACCAGGTGGGCCAGTGCCCGGCCCCCTGCGCGGGGCTGATCTCCGAGGCGGACTACCGCGCCACCATCTTGAAGGTGATCGACTTCCTGAACGGCAAGTATGGCCCGGTGTTGGACGAGCTGAACGCGCGCATGCGGGAGGCCTCCTCCGAGATGAACTACGAGCGCGCCGCCCTGTATCGCGACCGCATCCGGGCCGTGGAGGCCGTGATGCAGAAGCAGAAGGCCATCTCCACCGCCCAGGCGGACCAGGACATCATCGCCGCGCTGCCCCACGACGCCGACGCCATGGTGCAGCTGATGTTCGTGCGCTCGGGAAGGATGATCGGCTCGGAGCGCTTCACGCTGGAGGGG
>CAMVBO010000256.1 GCA_947165745.1 uncultured Clostridia bacterium
GGCGGCCGGCGTGCTGCCGGGCTCGTCCAGGTGGCTGTAGACCATGTAGCCCACCTTGCCGTTATAGCTGACCTTGGCGCACTGGCCGTTCACGGCCAGCACTTCCACGCTGGCGCCCGCGGAGACCTTGGCGTACTTCGAGGACTTCTTCGCCTTCCTGTAGAGGCGGGTGTCACGGTTGGTGGTCATGGTGCGGGACGGGGTCTCGGTCTGCGCCGGGGCGCTCTGGCTGGCCAGGGTCATGTCACTGACCTGGGCCAGGCCGCTCTTGCCGCCCACGCTGATCAGCGCCACGGAGCCGTTGTAGCCCTTCACGGTCACCTCCGTGCCCCGGGGCAGCGCGCCCAGGCAGGGGTAGGGGGCCTGCTGCGAATAGACCTTCATGGAATCCACCGCCACAACGGCCTGAAAGCTCTCGGCCTGGGCGGACAGCGCCGACGCCAGAGCCAGGAGCAGGATCAGAAGCAGCAGCGGTTTGCGCAGTGTATTCATGGTGCTTGTACTCCATAATCGCGTATTTTCAGCAGTAGCTGTAATAAATCTGTAATAATTATACCATTACTGAAATACATTGTCAACATCTATTCATAAAATCAAAATATGTGTCAAAAATGAGCGCAAAAAGAGGCGGTCTCAAAACATATATGACCGGGGAAAACAGCCTGTAGCGGCGCCGTCTGCGGCGCTACCTGGCGGCTTGGAGGCCGCCGCTACAGCCGTTTTCCCTCAATCAGTACAGTTTTGAGACAGCCCCCAATGAATAGCGCCGGTATGCACCGGCGCGCAATTTGTCCTTAGAGTGTGTTTCTAAAATCCTGAACATGCATTTTCGGCGTCTAAGGCTGCATTTCTGTGTTGCTTTTCCTCGACTTGCATCCACGGGCCTGCCGGCCCCATCTCGCTGAAAACAGTCCGCTGGACTGTTTTCCGGGCGCTCGATGCCACTAAGCCTGCGGAAAACCGCCTTGAAATGCAGCCCAACCCACTCGAAACTGCACATGTCTCATTTTAGAAACACACTCTAGATCTGAAACAGTCCAATACGGGTAATGCACTTACGCTTCCCGCCAGCCCTTGCACACGTCGACCCAGCCGGAGAAGCCCTGGGCGACGTCGGCAAGGCGTTCGGGGGCCAGCTCGATGGCGCTGTTGGCGCTGCCGCAGGCGGGGAACACCGTCTCAAAGCGCTTAAGCGACACGTCCAGGTAGGTCTTCACACCCTCGTTCAGCGCGAAGGGACACACGCCGCCCACGCCGTGGCCGATCAACGTGGCGCACTCGTCGAAGGACAGCATCTTGGCCTTGGTGTGGAACGTGGCCTTGAAGCGGGGGTTGTCCACCTTGGCGTCCCCGGCGGCCACCACCAGTATGGGCCCGTCCGGCAGCATGAAGCTCAGCGATTTGGCGATGCGGGCCGGGATGACGCCGGCGGCCTGGGCGGCCAGCTCCACGGTGGCGCTGGAGGTTTCAAACTCCAGGATGCTTCCGTCCAGGCCAAAACCCTTCAAATATTCGCGCACGCGAACGATGGACATGTCAATTCCTCCTCAAAGCAGGCTGGTGAAGCCGACGGCGCGGCCCAGGATGCGGATGCTGGCGTATTCCTCCAGGGTGAACACCATGGGCGGGTAGTTGGGGTTTTCAGACAGCAGCTGCAGGCCGTTCTTGATGTGGTAGACCCGCTTGAGCGTGGCCTCGTCCTCCACGATCACGGCGGCGATCTGCCCGTCGTCCACGTCCTCCTGGGCGCGGATGAACACGATGTCGCCGTCGCGGATGCGCGCGCCGATCATGCTGTCGCCCTTGACCCGCAGCGCGAAGTCGCAGTGCATGGCGGCGTCGCAGTCGGCGGCGTCCAGGGTTTCCTCGGCGTAAATCGGCTGGCCCGCCGCGATGGCCCCCAGCAGCGGCACCTTTTTGCGCGTCACGGGCAGGATGCTGTCGGCGTTTCGCAGGCCTTCGCCGCATTTGTACACGCCGGGGATGGCCGCCGGGGAGGAAGGCTCCGCGCCGGTGTCGCACAGTTCGGCCAGCGGGCAGTCCAGTGCCTCCGCCAGCGCCGCGAGGGTGGCCACGGTGGGGTTGCGGGTCTCGCCGTTCAGCAGCTTGTTCAGCGTGCCCTTCGGAACGCCGGATTTCAGCGACAGCGCCTCCGTGGTCAGGCCGTTTTCCGCCTTGAGCCGCGCCAGCTTCGCGCCAAGCTTCATGGCACACACCCCCTTATCGTAGATATTATATCACGCGCAGGTGCGTCCGACAATCCGTTTCTAACCGAACACGGTTTTAAATTTGTGTGGCACAAGACAGATATAACCGGGAACGGTATATAATTCGATTAACCGAGAGCGGTTGAGATACTGGCGCACAATTGCCCGGAGAAGTGACCGTTTGCGGATAATCCACGGGAAGAAGGAGGCTCAATATGTGCAAATATGACGAGGTGAAACTGGTGGAACTGGCGGGCAGGCCGTTTAAGCTGCGCTATACAGTGAACAGCCTGTGCGCGCTGGAGGATCGGGCGGGCATGCCGCTGGACCGGCTGATGGACCGGCAGTTCAGCGCCACGCGCCTTTTGCTGTGGGCGGCGCTGACGGAGGAGCAGCCGGAGCTGACGGTGCGGGACGTGGGCGCGCTGATCGGCGAGTGCGTGGCCGGGGGCGGCTGCCTGGAGGACATCGTGGACCTGTGCGCCGCGGGCCTGCGGGCGGCGGGTTTTTTCGGGGGCGAGGAAAAATGAGCGCCTCTGCGGTGCGCCTGGCGGCCAACGCCCTTGTGCGGGAAGCGCCCAGCGCCGCCGCCGCGCCCCTGGGCCTGGCGCGGCGGGGGAGCCGCCTGCCCGCCGCCGGGAATAAAAAAGACGGCTGGATCGCCGTGGAATGGAACGGTTTGGCCGGCTGGGTGTGGGGAGGGCTGACAGAATGACACAGGGGATATCTTTCTCCCCTGCGTCATTTCATATTTCCCTTGATCGCTTCGATCAGGTGCGCGCGCATGTCCTCGTCCGGCTGGATGACCAGCACGCGCGTCCGGCCCTCCTGCTTGTAGGCCAGGGCCAGGGGTTCATACGCGCACTGGCTGCGGGTGGCCCTGGAGACGGGGGCGTCCGGGCAGCGCTGCTTGATTTCCTCGGGCGTGCCGTAGGCCACCACCTGGTTCAGCCAAACGTCCGCCATGAAGCGCTCCCGCTTGCCATAGACCCGGCACACGCGCAGCACGTCGCCAGTGGCGGTGTAGATGAAGCTCAGGGCGTACCAGTTCAGCAGGAACCAGGCGATGGCGCAGCCGAAGGCGATGAACAGCAGCGAGGCCACGTTGCCCAGCCGGGGCTGCAGCGCGGTGAAGAACGCCGAGCCCGCTACCGCCGCAAGCGCGATCAGCAGTACCAAACCCACGCCCTGCAGGCCCTTAGGCTGCTGGTTCTGTATTCTCTGGCTGCGCATGGCTGACCTCCGTCAAATCCTTCATCATGACCTCCAGCGCCTTCATCGTGGTCTCCACGTTGCCGCCGTTGATGGTGACGCACAGGTACGCGCCGTCGCTGAAAAACGCGCCCATGTCCTTGAGGGCGGTCACGCTGTCCAGCCTGAGCCCCGCCATCAGCGAGTAATGCTCGCCGCTGTCCTCGTCGGAATATTCGGCGATATAGGGCTCCAGGTCGTATTCGGACAGCCAGCCCCCTTCCACATATTCCGTCAGGTCGATCAGCGCCTCCGACCGCACCAGCGCGTCCATCGCCGCCTGGCTGGCCAGGTAGGCGTCGCCCTCGCCCACCGACAGGCGGGTGAGCAGCACCATGGTGCTGGTGTAGTCGTCCTCCTGGTACATCA
>CAMVBO010000257.1 GCA_947165745.1 uncultured Clostridia bacterium
GAATCCCACAACTTTCCGTGAAGAACCAATAAAAGGTAGGGCGAAGGGCGGCTCGAAGAGCCGCCCTTCGCCTTTTTTGAAGCTGTGCATGATTCGCGTACGTCGCGCAGGTCGGGGATATCCGTTTGATGGCCCCGACAATCATTCACCTGCTTCATTCCGACCTGGCAAAGTACATGGTGAGGTTCGTCGTCTCATCAAAGGCCTGTTCAATGGAAATCTCGCCGTTGTCATTCAGGTAGAAGATGCTCACGGCGCCGTTGGCGTCGGTGACCTTCAGCGTCCCATCCACAAACTCGCTGGGCGAGGAATAGGTTTGATCGCCGAAGGTCAGCGAAGTCATATCCGAAGTGACGACGACCTTCGCATCCATCTGGAGCATGTCGGCAGACCACATTCCACCATACATAAAGGTCTGCGTGAGTTGCCAGGTGCCGATGAAGTCGTCTATGCTGGAGGCGTCGACGGCCTTGGGCATGTCCGCCACGATCTGATAGTCTTCCGCCTGGCTGAACACCCATTCGCCAGCTTCCGACGACCAGGTGAGCGTGCCGTCCGCCAGCACATACTCCCGCACTTCGCCATTGTCGCCCGTCGCCCGCAGGACGCCGTCCGCGTAGGTCCAGGTCATAGTGTTCTCGAAGACTTCGCCGTCGAAATCGGTGGTTAGCTGGCCCGTGCCGTCCTCATTCAGCGTCAACAATCCACTCAAGCCCATTGTGGCGGGTTCGACGCTCGCGCCTTGGACCCGCATCTCCACAAGCTTCCAGTCGCCGGAGGAAATCGACTCCGCCACGGCGGAGATCATCGCGCATGCCATCAGTACGGCAAGCATCAGGCAAACCAGTTTCTTCATATCCATTCCCTCCTGCAATCACTTCGGGACGCGCCCATTTTCTGCGGCGTCACGCAGAAAACCGCCGCGCCCTCGCTGAAAACATGATATCACAAAAGGATGGATAATTGCAATCCCCAAAGTCGTCAATCGAATTGCGATTTTGGCCTTTATCCCGGACGGAAAATGTGATAGAATAGATTAGAGTGTGTTTCTAAAATCCTGAACATGCATTTTCGGCGTCTAAGGCTGCATTTCTGTGTTGCTTTTCCTCGACTTGCATCCACGGGCCTGCCGGCCCCATCTCGCTGAAAACAGTCCGCTGGACTGTTTTCCGGGCGCTCAATGCCAGTAAGCCTTCGGAAAATCGCCTTGAAATGCAGCCTGATACGCTCGAAACTGCACATCCCGGACTTTAGAAACACACTCTAGGCCAATCCGTGGCGCGCGGCCTCCCGTCCGTAATGCGCGGCGGCCGGCACTGATTTCGAGTTGGGAGAGGATCGCATGGACAACCAGCCCACCGGCGTTCGACTGAACAAATACATGGCCGAGAGTGGCTATTGCTCCCGGCGCGAGGCGGACCGGCTGATCGAAGAGGGCCGGGTCAGGATCGACGGGCGCGTTGGCGCGCTGGGCGACCGGGTGCTGCCGGGAATGGAGGTCACGGTGGACGGCAAGGCGCTGTCCGGCGAGGGCGAGAAGGTGTACCTGCTGCTGAACAAGCCCCGGGGCATCGTGTGCACCGCCGACCCTCGGGAGCCCATGAACGTGGTGGATTACATCGGCTATCCCATCCGAATCTTCCCCGTGGGACGGCTGGACAAGGACAGCGAGGGCCTGCTGCTGCTGACCAGCGACGGCGAGATCGTGAACCGGATGCTCCGCGCCGCCGGAGGCCATGAAAAGGAGTATGAGGTGACCATCGACCGGCCCGTGACCGCCGAATTCGCGCGGAAGATGATGGCGGGCGTGCCGATCCTGGACACCGTCACCCTGCCCTGCAAGCTGCGCCGCACCGGCGAGAGGAGCTTCAACATCGTGCTGGTGCAGGGGCTGAACCGGCAGATACGCCGAATGTGCGAAGCGCTGGGCGCGAACGTCACCCACCTGCGCCGGGTGCGCATTATGAACCTTCGCCTGGGCAGGCTCCAGCCCGGACAGTGGCGGGAATTGACGGAGGCGGAACTGAGCGAATTGATGGCGGCGCTGGATTAGATTTTTTCTGGAAAGTCGCAATGATTGCCGGGGCCGTCCGTTGGATGCCCTCGACCCGCGCGACGTCCGCCTCCGGCGGCCCGTCTGCCAATCATGTATAAAGCCAAAAAACAGGAGCGAAATGCCGCTCCTGTTTTTACATTGTCCTCTGCCCGTCATTCGTAGATCGGGAACCGGGTGCACAGCGCGTCCACGCGCTCCAGGATCTCGCCCTTCTTCGCGTCGAAGTCCTGGGCGGCCAAGGCCAGCAGCTCGCCCACCTCCCGGGCCTCGGCCTCCTTGAAGCCGCGCGCCGTGATGGCGGGGGTGCCCACGCGGATGCCGGAGGTTTCGCTGGCGGAGCGGGGATCTCCGGGGATCTTGTTCTTGTTCACGGTGATGTGCACCTGGTCCAGGCGCTCCTCCAGCTCCCGTCCGCTGATGGCGGCCTCCTTCAGGTCGATCAGCATCAGGTGGTTGTCGGTGCCGCCGGAGACCAGCTTCACGCCGCGCTCGAGCAGTGCGTTCGCCATGGTGGCGGCATTGGCCACGATCTGGCGCTGATACTGCTTGAACTCCGGCTTCAGGGCCTCGCCCAGCACCACGGCCTTGGCCGCGATGACGTGCATCAGCGGGCCGCCCTGGGTGCCGGGGAAGATGGCGCTGTCGATCTTCTTGGCGATGTCGGCGTCGTTGGTCAGGATCATGCCGCCGCGGGGGCCGCGCAGGGTCTTGTGGTTGGTGGTGGTCACCACGTCCGCATAGGAAATCGGGCTGGGATGCTCGCCCGCGGCCACGAGGCCCGCGATGTGGGCGATGTCCACCATAAAGTAGGCGCCCACTTCCTTGGCGATCTGGCTGAACTTTTCAAAGTCGATCACGCGGGGATAGGCCGACGCGCCGGCGATGATCATCTTCGGCCGGTGCTGAAGGGCCAAGTCGCGCACTTGGTCGTAGTCGATCAAACCCGTTTCCGGGTTGCAGCCATAGGAGACGCTGTTGTATAGCTTGCCGGAGAAGCTGACCTTGGAGCCGTGGGTCAGGTGGCCGCCGGCGCTCAAATCCATGCCCATCACAGTGTCGCCCGGTTTGCACAGCGCGAGATACACGGCCGCGTTGGCCTGGGAGCCGCTGTGGGGCTGCACGTTGGCATACTGCACGCCAAACAGCTTCTTCGCGCGCTCGATGCACACGTTCTCCACCTCGTCCACGTATTCGCAGCCGCCGTAGTAGCGGTGCCCCGGATAGCCCTCGGCGTACTTGTTGGTCAACACCGAGCCCATCGCGGCCATCACCGGCTCGGTCACGATGTTCTCCGACGCGATCAACTCCAGGTTGTGGCGCTGGCGCTCCAACTCCTTCAACATGATGCTGCCGATCTCCGGGTCATAGCTGCGAATAAACTCCATGCTCTCCTGTACCATTGCTGTCGCCCTCCTGTAATAATTCCAAAATGAAAACCGATGCAGGCATCGGTCGCAGGGCGCCGCTTCCACCGGGCATGCCCGATGAAAGAGACTCGCTCTGTCCTTTTGCCTGAGAGATTCACACGGTTTGTCCCCGCGCTTTCACCTTCGGCCCCCGCCGCTTTCGGTGGGCGTCTCCAGAGTGCCGTCCGCTTGCAGTCCTCATTCCCGGGGGAACGCCTGAGAGTGTCTCTCCTTCGGCGGGACGGCTGCCCGTCCGCTCTCCTGCAAACATCAAACGGCCTATTCATCTGTGGCACCATTATAGCACGGTGCATTGGTCCAGTCAATGAAGGAGAGGTTAAA
>CAMVBO010000258.1 GCA_947165745.1 uncultured Clostridia bacterium
TGCGGTTGACGTGCTGGCCGCCGGCGCCGGAGGCGCGGTAGGTGTCGATGCGCAGGTCCTCAGGGCGAATTTCGATGTCCCCGTCGTCCTCGATGATGGGGCTGACATCCAGGGACGCGAATGAGGTGTGCCGCCTCGCATTGGCGTCAAAGGGCGAAATGCGCACCAGGCGGTGCACGCCGCGCTCGGATTTCAGATAGCCGTAGGCGTAGTCGCCGGAGACCTCGAACGTCACCGACTTGATGCCCGCCTCGTCGCCGTCCAGCAGATCCAGCAGCTTCACCTCAAAGCCCATCCGCTCGCAGAAGCGGGTGTACATGCGGTAGAGCATCTGGGTCCAGTCCTGGGCCTCGGTGCCGCCCGCGCCGGCGTGCAGCGACAGGATGCAGTTGCAGCCGTCGTATTCGCCGGTCAGCAGGGTCTGCAGCCGCAGGGTCTCCAGGTCGGCCTTCAGGCTCTCGAACTCGGATTTGATCTCCTCCACGCTGCCCTCGTCGTCGGCCTCCTCCGCCAGCTCCATCAGCACCTCGATGTCGTCCGCGCGGGTGCACAGGCTCTCGTAGTGCTTGATGCGGCCCTCGGTGCTGCTGGCCTTCGCGGACACCTTCTGGGCGCGCTCGGTGTCGTCCCAGAAGCCCGGGGAGCCCATGTCCTCGTTGTATTCGATCAGCTGCTCCCGCAGGTGGTCGATCTGCAGGCTCTTGCCCGCCTCGTCCAGCATGCTCCGGACGGCGTTCAGGTCCTGCTTGAAAACATCCATTTCCAACATTTTGGTTCACATCCTGTCGTTTGGTCGATGGTTGATATTTCAGCATTCATTGAGGGAGTAGGCAGTAGGGAGTAGGGAGCAGAAATAGTGGCTGCCGCGCACGGCTCCCCTACTCCCTACTCCCTGTTCCCTACTTCCTATTTTGCCCCGCAGCATTTCTTGTACTTCTTCCCGCTGCCGCAGGGGCATGGATCGTTGGGGCCGACCTTCTTGTCGGTCTTGCGGATGACGGGCTTTTTGGCCTCCTCATTGCCGTGGCTGGCGCTGGTGGGGGTGGCCACCTGCTTGCGCTCCACGGGCTTGGCCAGCACGGTGAAGTAGAGGCGGCGCAGGGTGTCCTCCTGGATCAGGTGGACCATTTCCTCGAACATGTCATAGCCCTCGCGCTTGTACTCCACGATGGGGTTCTTCTGGCCGTAGGCGCGCAGACCGATGCCGTCGCGCAGCTCGGTCATGGCGTCGATGTGGTCCATCCAGCGGCGGTCCACCGCGCCCAGCAGCGCCACGCGCTCAAACTCCCGCATATCCAGGTTGGCGTCCGCCCACATCTTCTCCTTCTGGGCGTAGATGAGGTCGGCCCGCGCCTCCACGCCGGAAACCAGGCCGGCCTTGGTCTTGTCGGTGATGCCGTCCATGACGGCGCGCACGCCGCCCTTGTCCAGGCACAGCTTGGACAGGTATTCGTCCAGGCCGGCGATGTCCCAGGTGTCCAGGTCGCCCTCGTCGGCCACGTGGCGGTCCACCGCCTCGGTGATCAGCGTGCGGCGCATATCCATGATCTTGTCGTGCATGTTGCCGCCTTCGAGCACATCCCGGCGCTGGCCGTAGATGATCTCGCGCTGCTGGTTCATCACGTCGTCGTACTGCAGCACGTGCAGGCGGATGTCGTAGTTCTTGCCCTCCACCCGCTTCTGGGCGTTTTCGATCTGCTTGGACACGATGCCAAACTCGATGGCCTCCTCGTTCTCGCCGCCGGACAGCCGCTCCAGCATGGGCTTGAAGCGGTCAGAGCCGAACAGCCGCAGCAGGTCGTCCTCAAAGGACACGAAGAACTGGCTGGAGCCGGGGTCGCCCTGGCGGCCGGCGCGGCCGCGCAGCTGGTTGTCGATGCGTCGGGACTCGTGGCGCTCGGTGCCGATGATGTGCAGGCCGCCCAGCCGGACCACCTCGTCGTGGCCGGCCTTGGTCTCCAACTCATACTTCGCCAGCAGGTCGCGAAACACCTTGCGGGCGGCGAGCACCTCCTCGGGCACATGCTCGTTGAAGCCGATGGCCTCCTCGATCAGCTCGTCGTCATACTCCAGCTGGCGCATGGCCTTGCGGGCCATGAACTCGGCGTTGCCGCCCAGCAGGATGTCGGTGCCTCGACCGGCCATGTTGGTGGCGATGGTCACGGCGCCCTTCTTGCCGGCCTGGGCCACGATCTCGGCTTCCTTCTCGTGGAATTTGGCGTTCAGCACCACGTGCTCCACGCCGCGCCGGGCCAGCATACCGCTGAGCAGCTCGCTCTTTTCGACGGAAACCGTGCCCACCAGCACCGGCTGGCCGGTGGCGTGGCGCTTCACGACCTCCTCGATGATGGCGGCGTACTTGGCCTTCATGGTCACGAACACGGCGTCGTTCATGTCGTTTCGGATCATGGGCCGGTTGGTGGGGATGGTGACGACATCCAGCTTGTAGATGCCGTTGAACTCCTCCTCCTCGGTCTTGGCCGTACCGGTCATGCCGGACAGCTTGTGATACATGCGGAAGTAGTTCTGGAAGGTAATGGTGGCGAGGGTCTTGCTCTCCCGCTCCACCTTCACGCCCTCCTTGGCCTCGATGGCCTGGTGCAGGCCGTCGGAATAGCGGCGGCCCACCATCAGGCGGCCGGTGAACTCGTCCACGATGACGACCTGGCCGTCCTTGACCACATAGTCCACGTCCCGCTTCATCATCTTGTGGGCTCTGAGCGCCCCCAGGATGTGGTGATAAAGCTCCTGGTTCTCCGGGTCGGTGAGGTTGTCCACACCGAAGAAGCGCTCGGCCTTCTTCACGCCCCGCTCGGTCAGCGAAAGGGTCTTGTCCTTCTCGTCCCGCAGGTAATCGCCGTCCACAAGCAGTCCGCCCTCCCGGTCCTGCTTGTCCTCCTGGGCCTCGGTCAGACCCGTGAGGATGAACTGGTTGGCCCGGGCGTACAGCTCCGTGGACTTGTCGCCCTGGCCGGAGATGATCAGCGGCGTCCTGGCCTCGTCGATCAGTATGGAGTCCACCTCGTCCACGATGGCGAAGTTCAGCGGCCGCTGGACCATGCGCTCCTTGTAGGTGACCATGTTGTCGCGCAGGTAATCGAAGCCGAATTCGTTGTTGGTGCCATAGGTGATGTCGGAATTGTAGGCGACCTGCCGCTGGGCGGCGTCCAGGTCGTGCACGATCAGGCCCACGGTGAGGCCCAGGAAGCGATAGACCTTGCCCATCCACTCGCTCTGGAACTTGGCCAGGTAGTCGTTCACCGTCACCACGTGCACACCCTTGCCGGTCAGCGCGTTGAGCACCGCCGGGAAGGTGGCGGTCAGCGTCTTGCCCTCGCCGGTGCGCATCTCCGCGATGCGGCCCTGGTGCAGCACGATGCCGCCGATCAGCTGCACGTCGAAGGCCCGCTGGTTCAACACGCGCACGCCCGCCTCGCGCACCAGCGCGTAGGTCTGCGGCAGCAGCTCGTCCAGGCTCGTTCCCGACTGGGCCTTCTGCTTCAGAGCGTCCACGCGCTCGCGCATCTGGTCATCGGACAGCTTTTTGATATCGCCCTCCAGCGCGTTGATCTGGTCCACCGTCTTTTGCAGCTTCTTGATCTGCGCGTCGTTGGAGGTCCTGAGCATATTCTTCAGAAATTCAAACATGGGGTATTCCTCCGAAAGTCTATAGCAAATCCGCCCTGGCCGCGCCGGGCGGCGGGTTGACAGATTGCGGCATATTACAGCCTATCTTATATTATAGCACAGCGGGGGGCGTTTTGACAACATAGACAAGGTAAAACCGCCCGAAGGCGGTTT
>CAMVBO010000259.1 GCA_947165745.1 uncultured Clostridia bacterium
ACCGTCTCGCTTTCCCGAAGGGCGAGCATCCTTCGGATGTCCTCCATGCTGCAGGTCTGCTTGAGCGCCACGATCATCGTCAAAAGGGCGATCTGCTCCCGGCTGTACTTCTTGCCCGTGGGCCGGGGGATCAGCTTGCTCTTGACGTAGTTGTTGATCATCGAGGGCGAAAGGTAGCCGTGGATATCCTCGCCGTACAGGGGCTCGTACATCCGGGTGATGAAGGTGACCACCTGGTCCATGTACAGGCCCAGGTCGGGAATCTGCTCCCACTCCACGGGGCGATAGCGCTTGATGGCGTTAAGCGCGTTCACCATTTCGCTGTTCATGCTGCGCCTCCTGTGTCTCGTTCAGTGCGTTCGTCTCCCGCGCCGGCTCCACGTAGAGCGTGCGCTGGTTGGTGTAGATCACAAACCCGGGCTTCGCGCCGCCGGGCTTTTTCACGTATCTGCGCAGGGTGTAGTCCACCGGCACTCGGGAGCTGTCTTTTCCTTTGGAATAGAGCGCCGCCAGCCGCGCCGCGAACAGGATGGTCTCGTCGTCCGGACCGTCGCCCACGATGATGACATGGGAGCCGGGCATGTTCTTGGCGTGCAGCCACACTTCGCCCGGCTGGGCCGTGCCGGTCAGCTTGTCGTTCTGCAGGTTGTTCTTGCCCACAAGAATCGTCCTGCCGGAGGGCGCGGTGAACTTCATCGGCCGGGAGGGGGGCAGCTGCTTCATCTGGCGGCGGCTGCGGTTTGCCTTCACATAGCCCAGCTTTTCCAGCTCCTCGCGCAGCTCGAACAACTCCGATTCCTCCTGGCACTTGTCCAGGTTGTCCATCTGGCCTTCCAAATAATCGAGTTCCGCGCTGGTCTTCTCGATCTGCTCCGCTGCCAGGGTCTGGGCGTTTCGGGCCTTCTGATAGAGCTTGAAATACTTTTGTGCGTTCTGGCCGGGAGACAGCTTCTCGTCCAGCTCCACCATCAGCATCGGCATATCCGGCTCGTAGTAGTTCGGCACCTCCACCGACTTCGCGCCCTTGCGCGCCAGGTGCAAATTCGCGGTCAGCAATTCGCCCTTCAGCCGGTATTCCTCCATCCGCTGGCTGCCCAGCAGCGCTTCGTTTTGCAGGGCGAGCTTCCGCTCGCAGCGCTCGATGTTCTTCCTCAACGTCCTGTGCAGCGCGGCGCTCTTTTGCTTGATGCGCTCGGCCATGTCCCGCCCGCGATAGAAGGCGTCCAGGGCTTCGGAGATGGTGGGATAGGGTTCGGATTTCATATGGACGCGGCTGAGGTAAGGAAAGGCGACGGCGTCCACCGGCGCGCCCTCCTCGTTGTAAAGTATGGCCGGGGCGAGTCTCTCCGGGATGCGGCGCAGGCTTTCGGCCACGCTCTCGCAGGCGGCGCGCAGGTCGATCTCGTCCGAATGGGCGTCCTCGCTGCCGGTAGCGCGGAAAGCCAGCTCCCGGGCTGTCTGGGCGGACATACCGCTGATACTGGCCGCGATCAGCTTGTGCAACGGCCCGGACTTGCCCGCAAGCGCATCATACAGCGCGTCCGTCTCCACATGATCGTAGGGAATCTTGCCATGCGCCGGGGGCAGCTCATAGCGCAGCCCGGGCAGCACCTCCCGCACCGAAGAGATGGCCTCGGTGACCCGGCGGGCGCTGTCGATGATCCGCCCGTCGCCGCCCACGAAAATCAGGTTGGAGTGCTTGCCCATGAATTCGCAGATCAGCTTCTTGCTGGCCCTGTCGCCCAACTCGTCGAAATGCTCGATTTCGATTTCCAATATGCGGTCGCTTTCCACGGCGCGGATGCCCGTCACGCGCCCGCCGGTGATATGCTTGCGCATCAGCATGCAAAGCGCCGGGGGCTCCAGCGGGTTGTTCTTGTGGGTGGTGGTCAGGTGCGCCCGGGCGCAGTTGGCCGTGGCCGACAACAGCAGCTGGCGGTTTGCGCCGCCGCTTCGAATGGTCAACACGATCTCGTCCCGCTCCGGCTGGATGATCTTGTTCACGCGCCCGCCCGCCAGCGCCTCGTTCAGTTCCCGGGCCACCAGGCCCAATGTCAGTCCGTCTAGGGGCATATCCAATCCTCCAAATTACCAAACCTGGTTTTCAATACAAATTATAATCCTTTTCTGTCGATTGCGCAACCCGGTTTTTTGTGATAGAATGAGAAAGGCGCGGTTTCCCGCCGCATACCCTGCGCCATCCGGGAATACATTGAACCGAATCGGATGACGCAAGGAGGGTTCCACATGAATCTATCGGGAAATCAGCGCAGGGTTTACCTGCTGGCGCTGGGATTGCTGGTTCTGGCGGTGGCGCTGGTGTGCGCCTGGTCGCTGTGGCTGCGTCCCGCCGGCACGGCGGCGCCTGCCCAGCCTGACGCGCGGGGCGCGGAGCCTTCCGCGCAGCCTGAGACGACGGCAGAGCCGATGGGCGTCAGCTCCAACGCCGGCGCGGAGCCGGAGAGCGACGGCGTCCAGAAGGTTTCCACCATCGTCTATTATCAGGACAACTACGGCTACCTGGTGCCGGTGATGTGCTCCGTGCCCCTGGAGGACGGCATCGCCAAGGCCACGTTGAACCGCATGGTCCAGAGCGTGGGCAACGACATGCAGGCCGCTCGGCTGGGGCTGCGCACGGTGCTGCCGGAGAACACGAAAATCGACCTGGACATCTCGGAGGGTCTGGCCCGTATCGATTTGAGCAAGGAAGTGCTCAACATGGCGGACGCCGCCGCCGAGAGCAACATGGTCAGCGCCATCGTGCAGACACTTACAGAGTTCGACAGCGTGGAGAAAGTTGAATTCCTGATCGACGGCAAAAAGCGGGACACGCTGACACACGGCACCTCCGTGGCGGGCACGTTCACCCGGGGCGACATCAACCTGGAAACTGCCGAGCCCACCGTGAGCCTCTCCGCCTCCGAGCCCATGACGCTATACTTCCCGGCGGATTCCGGCGTGGTGATCGTGCCCGTGACCCGCATGGTGCGCGAAGGCGCGGATGTGAACACCGCTGTGATGGAATTGACCAAGGGACCCAGCAACCAGGACATGTTGGAGAGCGTTGTGCCCCCGGGCTGCGGCCTGATCGACGTGAACGTGGAAAACGGCGTGGCAAAGCTGAACTTCACCGGCGAGTTTGTCAACCTGGTGCAGAACTCGGACGGCGGGCGCATGGCGCTCAAGGCACTGGTTCTGACCTGTACTCAGTTCAAGGGCGTGGACAGCGTTGAGATCTACGTGGACGGCGTGAAGTACGACGCCGGGGACCTGGGCGTGCCCAGCTTCGTGAATGTGGCCGACAGCATCGTCTACGACTATATCCAGACCCAGTCGGCGATGATATTTGATTTTGAGTAGAGGGAATAAGGCAAAAGGGATTAGGGAATAGGGATTAGGGATTAGGAAAATTGAGCGCCTGGAAAACAGTCCTGTGGACTGTTTTCAGCGGGATGGGACCCGAAAGGCCCAAAGGGAATAGCCTGTTGTAACGTCCGCCCATACCGTGAACGCGGCGCTGTTACGCGCAACATAACGATATACACACCCACAAGGAGGAAATACAAATGGAAAATATCAACCGCGCGTCGGATGAACTGCGCATTGTGCGCATCCTGCCGGACTACACGGAGATGGCCACCGGCTCGGTGCTGATCTGCTGCGGCAGGACAAAGGTCATCTGCACAGCTTCCGTGCAGGACGGCGTGCCCGGCTTTCTGCGGGGCAAGGGGAAGGGATGGCTCACGGCGGAATACGCCAT
>CAMVBO010000260.1 GCA_947165745.1 uncultured Clostridia bacterium
GCCTCGTCGTTCGCGGCCAGGCCCACCCGGAACAGCTCCTGTCCGGAGATGGGCGGGCGCAGATCCCCGGACACGGCGTCGGCGAAGAAATCCCCCTCCAGCCAGGGGAACAGCAGCCCGTCCAGCCAGTCCGGCGTGGGATAATCCGCCGTCAGGTCCATCTCGCCCCGGGTCAGCTTGCGCAGCAGCAGGGTCAGGTCCGTGATGGCGGCGGTCTCTGCCAGCTCGTCCGCCAGGGGCAGCGGCCGGCCCTCCCGGCTGGCGACGCCCTGGTCCAGCAGCCGCAGCGCCTGCTTCATAAGCGCCGCCCGCCGCGCGCCGTCGGTCTCCAGCAATATGGCGGACAGCAGGATGTCCGAGAGGATGCACAGGGGCTGCGCGCCGCCCGCGCCCTTGACGCCGGTGAAGCGCATGAAGGCGTAGTCACTGTGGGCCAGGAACGGCGAGAATACCCGCCGCCGCGCCTCATAGAGCAGCTTCGCCGACACCCGCGAACCCAGGCGTTCGCCCAGCGCACGGTGGACCCAGGCCAGCAGCATCAGCGTCTCGGCGCACTGGAAGTCGATCTCCGGGTGCTGCTCGTCGTCAAAGGGCATGCCCTTCGGGTTTTCCGACCAGGTGGATTCCTCGCAGATCATGCAGAGCAAATCCACGATCCGGGTCAGCGCAGGATCGTCCGGCTCCGCCAGCATCAGCGCTTCCAGCGCCTGGCGCCGGGCGCGCTGGGCCCGCAGCCAGGCTGCCGGGTCCGACAGCCGCTGGGACAGGGGCATGGCGGGCAGATCCCGCCCCATGGCCAGCCGGGCCGCCTCCTGCGCCGCCTCCCGGGCAGCGCCTGCGGCTGCTGGCGACGGCAGCCCCTCCGGCCGGGCCAGCGCGACCAGGATTTGGTAGTTGCGAAGGAACATTTGACGCACCTCCCGGGCAAACGGAGATTGGGGAACGGGGAAATACACACTCTGATCGAGAATGAGGAATTCATAATTCCCAATACCTCATTCCTCGTTTCCAACCAAGCGCACTAACGGTTCATAAACGTATACGTCCCCACCGACACGGCCACGGCCAGGTTCAGGCTGTCGATCTCGTCGCTCTGGGGGATGAACACGCTCTGACCCAGGGCGGCAAACCGCGCCGGCAGGCCGGTCTGCTCGTTGCCGAACACCAGCGAGAAGGGCGGCTTTGCCTCGCGGGCCACTTCGTTGAGGGGCCGCGCTCCGTCCAGCATGAAGGGGTACAGGGGGCGGCCCGGGAAATCGGCGCGATAAGTGTCGAAGTCCTCGTAGACCTTCACCCGCAGTTTGAAGAACGCGCCCATGGAGGCCCGCAGCACGTGGGGATCGAACACGTCCACGCAGGGGCGCACCACGGCCACGTCCCGCACGCCGAAGCCCAGCAGCGAGCGCATGGCAGTGCCGGCGTTGCCGTTGTCGGAAATCTGACACAGCACGGCGTGGCTGGCGGCGGGGTCCAGGGGGCAGTCATACTTTTTGAACACCAGCCCCGCGAAGCAGTTGTCCTTCTTCGATTCCCGGCGCAGCACCCGCTCGGCCATCTCCTCCCGCACGCCCAGCGCCGCGCACCTCTCCCGCAGCTTGACGACGCCTTCGTTTTCCAGCCCCGCCGGGTGCAGCAGCAGCCGCTGGGCGCAGTCCGGCCGCGCCTCCAGCAGCATCAGCGACGGGAACACCCCCAGTTGATAGCTGTAATCCAGCTTGCGGGAATAGGGCTCCAACTTAGGCATGACGATTCTCCTTCAAACGTATTATCTCTTTGAGAAGCCAGGCGCGAGAGACCAACGATGAAAAGTGCCGTCGCGGCTCATACGCCGGACGCCTCACTCGTTATACCTGAGCCAGCCGCGCAGGTAGTCCCTCAGGGCCTTGCTGTGGGTCTCCATGGGGAAGTGGCCGGCGGAGGCGAGGCGGTGGATCTCCGCGTCGGGCAGCAGGCTGTGGATCTGATTCATCCGGGCGTCGTCCAGCAGCGGGTCGCGCCCGCCCAGCAGCGCCATCGTGGGGCAAAAGCCCATGCCCTGTTTCGGCGGGGCGGCGCACTGCTTCAGCATCCGCTCGAAGGTGGCCTCGGCCCCGGGACGCAGCAGCGGCGCGCGCATGCGGTCCACGATGTAATCGTCCATGGGAAAGGCGGCGTAGTGCTCGATCATCCGGCGGAAGCGCGGCGCGCTGAGCACGTTGGCCCGGTACCACTGGCCCGTCTCGCTGGCACGCCGGACCGGGGGCGCCACGCTGAACAGCGGCGCGATGTGGATCTGGCTCTTCACGCTGTCCGGGTACTGCACCGCCATGCGCAGGATCGAGGCGCAGGCGCTGCCGGTGGCGGCCAGGTGCCACAGGGACAGGGGCGCGCCCAGGCTGCGGTCCACGTCGTCCAGCACGCCCCACAGCAGGTTGGCCCGGGTGTCCGCGCTCTGGGGCGCGGGGCAGTCGCTGCGGCCAAAGCCCGGCAGGTCCGCCAGCACGGCCAGGCAGCCCTGACCGGACAGCTCCGGCAGCAGCTTGCGCCAGTGAAAGGTGCTGGTCAGGGGCGAGGATAAGAGCAGCATCCGGCTGTGGATGGGGGTGTCCGGCTTCACCACGCAAAAGTGGATGCGCACGCCCGAAAAGGACAGGTATCGGCTCTCCTCCGTCAAGCGCATCCACTCCGTTTCACGTTGCATATGTAATCAACATATATTGTAGCATAAGGCGAGGCTTTTGACAACCAAAGTTAATTCTTTTTGATGAAACCCGTAAACACGGATGGACAAACGTTCTGTTCCGGTAATAACCTCGTAAACAGGCTTGCCTGAAAACGCGAAGTCATGTATAATAGAGGGTACGATGGAATTTGTGGCGCCCTGCGCGCCGGAGGACGATCCATGCCGATCTATGACTACAAGTGCGCCAAGTGCGGCAACCGCTTTGATATGCTGCGCTCCGTTTCCGCCCGGGACGATGTGAAGTGTCCCAAGTGCGGCGGCGACGTGGCCCGGGTGTACGAGGGCAAGTGGATGTCCCTGGGCAAGGCGTCGGCGTCCGGCGGGTGCAGCTGCGGGGGAAACTGCCAAGGCTGCTCCGGCTGCTCGCGGTAGCGCGGGCGGTTTACGCCTGCCTGGTTGGAAGACGTCATTGAACAAGCACCGGCACACCATGGCCGTTTTGAAAAGGACGGGCCGCGAGGCCGATTGGAGATAAGATGAAGGAAAAGCTGCGCATTCACGGCGGCGCCCGACTGGAGGGCGAAGTGATGGTCAGCGGCGGCAAGAACGCCGCGGTGGCCATTCTTCCGGCTGCGCTTTTGGGGGATTCCCCGTCCGTGATCGAGAACGTTCCGGACATCAACGATGTGCATATCATCATCGACATGCTGCGCTACCTGGGCGCGCAGGTCGAATTCAGGGACAATGTCGTCACCATCGACCCCCGCACCGCCGAAAAGTTCGACCCGCCCTACGACCTGGCCTGCCAGATGCGCGCTTCCTATTATTTTGCGCCGGTGCTGCTGGGCGTGTTCAAGCGGGCGGAGGTGCCGCTGCCCGGCGGCTGTGACCTGGGCCTGCGGCCCATCGACCAGACGCTCAAGGGCATGCGCGCCCTGGGAGCGGACGTGGACACCCCCGGCGGGGTCATCATGGCCAGCGCCGACGAGTTGATCGGCGGGGACATCTTCCTGGATATGCCCAGCGTGGGCGCGACCGTGAACAGCATGCTCACCGCCGTGTCCGCCAGCGGCACCACCTGCATCCACAACGC
>CAMVBO010000261.1 GCA_947165745.1 uncultured Clostridia bacterium
GGGCGCGACGGTGCTGCACGAGGACGCCATCTTCCCGGTGCACAAGGCGGGCATCCCCACCAACATCCGCAACACCAACGCCCCCCAGGACCCCGGCACCATGATCGTGATGAAGGCCTCCAAGGACCGGGACAACGGCCAGGTCATCACCGGCATCGCCGGCCACAAGAACTTCTCGCTGCTGTCCATCGAGAAGGCTATGATGAACTCGGAGCTGGGCTTCGGCCGCCGGGTGCTGCAGGCGCTGGAGGACTTCGGCGTGTCCTTTGAGCACCTGCCCACCGGCATCGACACCATGTCCGTGGTCATCGCGGACAAGGAGCTGGTGACCCGCAAGGACCAGATCATCCAGCGCATCCAGCAGACCTGCCAGCCCGACACCATCGAGATCAGCGCGGGCATCGCCCTGATCGCCACGGTGGGCCATGGCATGTCCCGCACCCCCGGCACTGCCGCCAAGCTGTTCAACGCCCTCTACGAGGCGGGCGTGAACATCCGCATGATCGACCAGGGCTCCAGCGAGATGAACATCATCGTGGGCATCAACATTGAGGACTTCGAGACCGCCATGAACGCGATCTACAGGGCGTTCGTCAAGGATTAGATTCTACATGAAAAACCCGCATGGACGGCGTTGCGCCGCCCCTGCGGGTTTTTATATGCCGAGCACTCCGCGCTTTCCCCGGGTTCCTCATCGCCCTCGGGAAGATCCAGCTTCAACTTCACGTCCTTCGATAGGGCTTTCAGCTCGGCAATGGTGTCCTCGGCAGATCGGATCAGATCCTGCTGGGCCTTTTCCGCAGCCTGCATCTTTTCGTCCGAAGCGCGTGCAGCGGACACGTCGTCCGCCGTAATGGTGATCAGATCGTCCTTGGTCACGTCCTTGCTCTGGGCCAGGCGGTTGGCCTGTGCCACCAGCAGGCGCTCGAATATGTTGCGCACACCACGGGCATTGCCAAAGGCGATGGACGAGGTGTTGGCGGCCACGATGTAATCCTTCACGGCGGCGCGGGCGTCGTCGGAAAGCTGGTACTGACCCTTTTTCAGTTGCAAATCCAGGATGGCAAGCATCTCGTCGGCGTTGTAATCGTCGAAGTGCAGATAGCGGTTAAATCGGCTCTCCAGGCCGGGATTGGAGTGGATGAACTGGTCCATCAATCCGTCGTAACCGGCCACGATCACCACCAGATCGTCCCGGTGATCCTCCATGGCTTTCAGCAGCGTGTCGATGGCTTCCTGTCCAAAGTCATTCTCTGACTTGTTGTTCAGCGCATATGCCTCGTCGATGAACAGCACGCCGCCCAGCGCCTTTTCGATGGCGGCGCTGGTCTTCGTGGCCGTCTGTCCCACGTAGCCCGCCACCAGGCCGGACCGGTCCACCTCGACCAGATGGCCCTTTTTCAGCATGCCCAGGCTCTTATAGATGCGGGACATCAGCCGTGCGATCATCGTCTTGCCGGTACCGGGGTTGCCGGAGAACACCATGTGCAGCGACATGTCCACGGTCTTGAGCCCCTGCTGGCGGCGCAGGTTGTAGATGGTGACGATGTTGATGAGGTTGTTGACCTCGCGCTTCACGCCCACAAGGCCGATCAGCTCGTTCAGCTCCGCCTTCAGATCCTCGATGTTCTCCGGCGGGGTCTCCTCTTCCTCCGTCTGGGCGACGCCTTCGGCGGCGGGCTGCGCGGTGGGGGCGGGGGAGGCGTCCTTCGTCGGCTTCGGCGGCACAGGACCGCCGGCCAGAGACTTCGGAGTGCTGGGCGCCTTGGGCGCGGGCGCGCCCCAAATGTCGTCCGCCAGGTTTTTGAGGTTGTTGCTTACCAGCGTGCTGATTACGTCCATCTGCGTGCGAATGATCTCGTCTCTGTTATCCATGCTCATCGAATCCAATCCTCATAGATGCGGGGCGGCGATTGGCCGCCCCGGCAGTGTCATTGGTTTATTTGGCCTCGCCTTCGGTCTTCTTTTTGCGGGTCGCGCGGGGCTTCTTTTCAGCGGAGGCTTCTGCTTTAGCGGCAGGCTTTTTCGCCGGAGCCTTCGCGGCCTTTGCCGCAGGCTTCTTTGCCGCGGCAGACTTGGCGGTCGTCGCCTTTTTGGCGGGAGCCTTCTTTTCGGCAGGCTTCGCTTCGGCGGTCTTCCTGGCGGGTACCTTCTTTTCAGAGGTTGTCGCCTTCTTAGCCGCCTTCTTCGCCGGCACGAGCTTGCTGTACAGTTCGATATATTGCTTCGCCGACTGATCCCACCCGTACTGGCCCTTCATGGCGCGAATGGCAAGGCCGTTGAACACGTCGCGCTGGCTGTGGAACATCCTCACGGCGTTCTCGATCACGTGCAGCATATCGTGGGCGTTGTAGTAAAGGAAGGTGAAGCCGTTGCCGCCGCCGGTGTATTCGTTGTAGGCCAGCACGGTGTCCCGCAGGCCGCCGGTCTCGCGGGTGATGGGCAGCGTGCCGTAGCGCAGCGAAATCAACTGGCTGAGGCCACAGGGCTCAAACAGTGAGGGCATCAGGAACATGTCCGCCGCGGCGTAGAGCTTATGGGACAGCGCGTTGTTCATCTGGAAGTTGGCGGAAACCTGTTGCGGATACTTCCACTGAGCCCAGCTGAACAGGTCCACATAGCGGCTTTCGCCCATGCCCAGCACCACCAGCTGCGCGCCGGTGTTCATAATCTCGGGCAGCACGCACTCCACCAGATCCAGGCCCTTCTGGCCGGACAGCCGCGTGATCATGGCGATCATGGGAATATCCGCGTCCACGGCAAGGCCCAGCTCCCGCTGCAGCGCCAGCTTGTTCTCCACCTTCTTATCAAAGGTCTTGGCGGTGTAGGGCCTGGGAATGATGTTGTCCGTCTCGGGGTCGTATTCCACGGTGTCGATGCCGTTGAGGATACCGGTGAGGTGATCCACGCGGCTTCTGAGCAGGCCGTCCAGGCGCTCGCCATAGTAGGCGGTCTGGATCTCCTGGGAATAGGTGGGGCTGACGGTGGTGATCTCATCGGAGAACACGATGCCACCCTTCATGCAGGAGCACATCCCGTAGAACTCCAGCGCGTCGCTGGTGTAGGCCAGGCTGCCCAGATAGAGCAGATCCTCAATGGTGTCGATGGGGAACAGGCCCTGATATTGCAAATTGTGGATGGTGAAGACCGTCCGCATATTCTCGAACAGCTCCAGCTGCTTGTACTGCAGCTTATGCAGCACGGGAATCAGACCGGTCTGCCAGTCGTTGCAGTGGAGGATGTCGGGAATGAAGTCGATCTTCGGCAGCGCCTCCAGCACGGCCCGGCAGAAGAACGCGAAGCGCTCGCCCTCGTCGCCGCCCATGCCATAGATGTAGTCGCGGCCAAAGTACTGCTCGTTGTCCACGAAATAATAGGTGATGCCGGCGTATTCCAGCTTTTCAATGCCCACATACTGCCTGCGCCAGCCCAGGTTGACGTAGAAGTACAGCACGTGCTGCATCTGCTCACGCCACTCGGGGCCGATGGCCTTGTACAGCGGGAGAATGACGCGCACGTCCTCGCCGGCCTTCAGGATCTCCTTGGGCAGCGCGCCGATCACGTCCGCCAGACCGCCGGTCTTGACAAACGGTACGCATTCAGAGGTTGCGAAAAGTATTTTCATGGCACTGTCCCTCCTGTCGATGAAAGTGCTTCGGCCCGGATCGGACGCGCCGCCCGGGCCGAGGGTTTTGTATTAGAGTGTGTTTCTAAAGTCCGGGATGTGCAGTTTCGAGCGTATCAGGCTGC
>CAMVBO010000262.1 GCA_947165745.1 uncultured Clostridia bacterium
ATGTGGCTCCTGGCCTCGGCCTTGTTCAGGTCGTACTGGGTGCGGCGGCGGATCACGTCCTCCTGGTGCTCCAGGTAGTGGTGGATCATCTGCCGCAGGGACAGTATCTTCGGCGTGCCGTCCACCAGCGCCAGCATGATGGCGCCGAAGGTGTCCTGCAGCTGGGTGTGCTTGTACAGCGTGTTCAGCACCACGTTGGCGTTCACATCCCGCTTCAGCTCGATAACGATGCGCATGCCCTGGCGGTCGGACTCGTCGCGGATGTCGCTGATGCCCTCCACGGTCTTTTCGTGCACCATCTCGGCGATCTTCTCGATCAGCTTGGCCTTGTTCACCATGTAGGGGATCTCGGTGACGACGATCCTCTGGCGGCCCTGGCTCATCTCCTCGATTTCGCTCTTGGCGCGCACGATGATGCGGCCCCGGCCCTCGTGATAGGCGTCATAGATGCCCCTCTTGCCCAGGATCACGCCGCCGGTGGGGAAATCCGGCCCCTTGACGAACTGCATCAAATCGTCCACGGTGCAGTCCGGATGGTCGATGTAGTGCACGCAGGCGTCGATCACCTCGCCCAGGTTGTGGGGCGGAATGTTCGTGGCCATGCCGACGGCGATGCCGCTGGAGCCGTTCACCAGCAGGTTCGGGAAGCGGCTGGGCATCACGGCGGGCTGCATCAGGGTCTCGTCGAAGTTCGGATAGAAGTCGACGGTCTCCTTCTCGATGTCCCGCACCATCTCCATGGAGAGCTTCGAGAGGCGGGCCTCGGTATATCGCATGGCCGCCGCGCCGTCGCCGTCCACCGAGCCGAAGTTGCCCTGGCCCTCCACCAGCGTGTAGCGAATGGAGAAGTCCTGGGCCAGGCGCACCATGGCGTCGTAGACGCTGGAGTCGCCGTGGGGATGATACTTACCGAGCACGTCGCCCACGATGCGCGCGGACTTCCTGTAGGGCTTATCCGGGGTGATCCCCATCTCGTTCATCGAATACAGGATGCGCCGGTGCACCGGCTTCAGGCCGTCCCGCACGTCCGGCAGGGCGCGCGTGACAATAACCGCCATCGCATAGGAGATGAAGGATTTTTTCAGCTCGTCCTCTATGTTCAGGGGGGTCAGCTTTCCAATGTTGAATTCGTCGGGCATTATTATGTGGCCTCCTTATTAGGGAGTAGGCAGTAGGGAGTAGGGAGTAGGAATAGCTCCCGGAGTGCTTAATCAGAATCCCAGCTTGGAGATAATGACATTAAGCATTTTCCCAACTTCTTCACCCAGATCAATTACTTTTTGAATATCCTTGTTCTCAACATAGCCCAATTGTACACAAAGCAGCAATTGGGTCTCTAATTCATATCGGGAGCCCCTTGAAATAGACAGAAATCGCGCATAATCCTTAGTGGAATTTCTGCCATAGCCCTCTGCTATGTTTGATGGAATGGAAACAGCGGATCGACGCATTTGATCGGCAAGAGCATATTGTTCGCTCTTGGGCAGCATTCTGGTTATTTCATATGAAGCCGCAACCAACTCCATAGCCCTCTGCCATACGATCAATTCCTTGTAATTCTCCACTATTCCTACTCCCTACTGCCTACTCCCTACTCCCTTTTCCTCTATCAAATATCCAAATCAGCCACCAACTTGGCATTCTGCTCGATGAACTCGCGCCGGGGCTCCACCTGGTCGCCCATGAGCAGGGTGAACAGCTCGTCGGCGGCGATGGCGTCCTTCATCTCGACGCGGTACATGCTGCGGGTCTCGGGGTTCATGGTGGTGTCCCACAGCTGCTGGTAGCTCATCTCGCCCAGGCCCTTGTAGCGCTGGATCTCGGGCTTTGCATCGCGGCCCATCTCGTCCAGCAGCTTTTGCAGCTGGGAATCGGAGTAGACATACTGCTCCTGCTTGCCGCGGGTGACCTTATACAGCGGCGGCTGGGCGGCGTAGACGTAGCCGTCCTCGATCAGCTTGGGCATGAACCGATAGAAGAACGTGAGCAGCAGGATGCGGATGTGGTTGCCGTCCACGTCGGCATCGGTCATGCAGACGATGCGGTGATAGCGCAGCTTGCTGGGGTCGAACTCCTTGCCGAAGCCCGCGCCGAAGGCGGTGATCATGGCCTTGATCTCGGCGTTGCCCAGGGCCTTGTCCATGCGGGTCTTTTCGACGTTCAGGATCTTGCCGCGCAGCGGGAGGATCGCCTGGAAGTGCCTGTCGCGGCCCTGCTTGGCGCTGCCGCCGGCGCTGTCGCCCTCGACGATGAATATCTCGCACTTGGCCGGGTCGCGCTCAGAGCAGTCCGCCAGCTTGCCGGGCAGCGCCGCGCTCTCCAGGGCGGTCTTGCGGCGGGTCAGGTCGCGGGCCTTGCGGGCGGCCTCCCGGGCGCGGGCTGCGGACAGGCACTTGTCCAGCACCGCCCTCGCGGCGGAGGGATTCTCCTCCAAATACTGGGACAGCTTCTCTGTGACCATGGAATCCACCAGCGGGCGGATCTCGGAATTGCCCAGCTTGGTCTTGGTCTGGCCCTCGAACTGGGGCTCCACCAGCTTGACGGACACGATGGCGGTCAGGCCCTCGCGCACGTCGTCGCCGGTCAGGTTGGCGTCGTTGGCCTTCAGCATGCCGTTCTTGCGGGCGTAGTCGTTGATCACCCGGGTCAGGGCGTTGCGGAAGCCGGCCAGGTGGGTGCCGCCCTCGGGGGTGTGGATGTTGTTGGCGAAGGAGAACACGCTCTCGTTGAAGCTGTCGTTCCACTGCAGCGCCACTTCCACGGTCGAGCCGTTCTTCAGCCCGGAGATGTACACCGGCGGGGCGAACAGCGGCGTCTTGTGGCGGTTCAGGTATTCCACGAAGGACACGATGCCGCCCTCGTAGTGGAACACCTGGCTGTGGGGCTCCTCGCCGCGCAGGTCCGTCAACTCGATGCGGATGCCGGCGTTCAGGAAGGCCATCTCGCGGAAGCGGGTCTTCAGCGTGTCGAAGTCAAACTCGCCGGTCTCAAAGATGCCGGGCTCCGGGTCCTCGCCGGTCTTCACGTCCGGCCAGAAGCGGATGGTGGTACCGGTGCGCTCCGTCTCCCCCACCACCTTCAGGTCGTAGAGGATCTTGCCGCGCTCATACTCCTGCTGATAGATCTTGCCGTCCTGGTAGACGTTCACCTGCAGATGGCTGGACAGGCCGTTGACCACCGACGCGCCCACGCCGTGCAGGCCGCCGGACACCTTGTAGCCCTCGCCGCCGAACTTGCCGCCGGCGTGCAGCACCGTCAGGCACACCTCCACTGCCGGGCGGCCCATCTTGGGATGGATGCCCACCGGGAAGCCGCGGCCGTTGTCCTGCACGGTCACAGAGCCGTCCTTGTTCAGCGTCACCTCGATGTTGTCGCAGAACCCGGCCAGCGCCTCGTCGATGGCGTTGTCCACGATTTCATACACCAGGTGGTGAAGCCCGCGCTCGTCCGTGGAGCCGATGTACATGCCCGGGCGGCGGCGCACCGCCTCCAGGCCTTCCAGCACCTGTATCTGGCTTTCGTCGTAATGATTGTCTCTCTGCATGATTCAGCCTTTCACGCCGCCTTTTAGGGGCGGCCTTGAAAAATTTTTCTACTTATAGTAATTATACCACTTTTCGCCCCTTTCAGGCATGCATAAACAGGTTAAAGAACGGGATATATTATAATTTAACGAGAAGGCCAAATTAGAGTGTGTTTCTAAATCCCGGGAGATGCAGTTTCAAGCGCAGTTGGCTGCATT
>CAMVBO010000263.1 GCA_947165745.1 uncultured Clostridia bacterium
GCGGGACTTCGCCTGGCCAGCACAAAAAAGTCCTCGGCAATCTTGTCCTCTTTTATTCAGGTCTTAGTATAACAAATTCAGAGGCGGCGTTCCTGTACGGGAACGCCGCCTCTGAATGGGGACCGCGTATTGCCAGTTTATTCATATTTCATCACGCAGCAGCCGACCGGCTGCTCTTTTGTTATCTCGATCTCATTCGGCAGCCGCTTCGCCCCGGTCAGCCGCATGAACCCGGCTTCGTCGGAGACGGGGAAGTGGCAATATTCGTTGGCGAAGTGCATGGCGATGGCGCAGCGGGGCTTGAAGGCGTCTATGATCTCCACCGCCGTCTGGGTGTCAATGGTGAAGAACCCGCCGATGGGAATCAGCATCACGTCCAGATCCGCCAGCGCCCAGCGCTGCTCGTCCGTCTCGGGCAGGTGGCCCAGGTCGCCCAGGTGGGCGATTTTCAGCCCGTCCGCCTCGATGATGTGGATCAGGTTCTTGCCCCGCTTCGCGCCGCGCGCGTCGTCGTGGAAGGACGGCACGCCGGTGAGCTTCGCGCCGAACACCTCGCGGATGCCCTCGGTGTTCACGATGACCGGGTCGCCCTCCAGGGCTTCAAAGTAATTGTGGTCGTGGTGGCCGTGGCTGGAGAGGGCCGCGTCGCACTTCACGCGCAGCGGGGGATAGCCCACGGAATCGTCGTAGGGATCGGTCACCAGCACCTTGCCGTTGTCCAGCGTGAGCTTAAAACAGGAATGTCCGAGCCACTGCAGCTTCATGTTCGCGCCTCCTTGATCAGATGGGTGAGCAGCGCGCAGGCGTACAGCCCGCCGCCGGGGTGAATTGGGTTCGGGTGTATTCGCAGGCACTCCGCCGCCCGTTGGCGCAGCCGCTTATCAAAGCGACCGTCGTCCGCGCCGCCGTCCAGGACGCGCGCGCCCAGGGCGAACAGCGCCAGGCTTTCGGGCTCGATTTCGCGCCCGGAAAATCGCGCGAAGCCCTGGCAGAATTCGTCCGGCGGCGCGGGGTGCGCTTCTTCCAGGCGCGTCAGCCATTCCGGGCCGGGGATCAGCCACAAAAGCCCGTCCCGCTCCCGGGTCAGGAAGCCTGCCGCCGGGAGGGCGGAGCGCCAGGGGCCGTCTGGCGACAGCCGCGGCGCGTCGGTGACGAACAGCGCCTCGCCCCGGTCCCTTCTGAGGAACGTGCCCTTCGGCAGCGCGGCCCGGGCGGCGTTACGCAAATCGCCCCTATTCATCGCCCATCAGCGCCCTGGGCAGCGCCTCGATCAAATCCCCGGCGGTCATGCCCCGGGGGCCGAGCTTTGCCTGGGCCAGCTCCCCGGCCTGGCCGTGCAGTTCGCTGGCCACCGCCGCGCAGCGGGCCAGCGCCCCGCCGGTCATCGCCGTACCGGAGGCGGCATATTGGGCCATCAGCCCGCCCGTCAGCCCGGACAGGCAGTCGCCGCTGCCGCCCTTGGCCATGCCCGCGCAGCCGCTGGCGCTGAGCCAGGCCGCGCCGTCTACGTGAATCACGGTGGTCGCGCCTTTGAGCAGCGCCTGGCAGCCCGGCTCCGTCAGCGCGAAGGCATCCGCGATGGGATCCTCCAGCGTCCGCCCCAGCAGCCGCGCGGCCTCGCCGGGGTGGGGCGTGATCAGGTGATGGGGCTTGAACAGCGCTTTCATATCGGGGCGCGTGGCGATCAGGTTCAGCCCGTCCGCGTCAAACAGGGTGGGCACGCCGCTGGCCAGCAGCCGCCCGACCATCGCCCCGGACGCCCGCATGGACAGCCCGCAGCCGCAGACCGCCGCGCTTTTGCCGGACAGGATTGCCGCGAGGGCCTCCGCCGCGTCGTCTGAGAGTGCGCCGTCGGCCTCCGGCAGCGGCACGGCCATGGCGCAGGGGGCCAGGGTCTGCACGATCGGCACGATGGAGGCCGGACAGGCCACCGTCACCAGCCCGGCGCCGGAGCGCAGGGCGGCCTGGGCGCACATCGCCGCCGCGCCCGCCATGCCCATGGACCCGGCCACGATCAGCAGGTGTCCGTTATTGCCCTTGTGGGCGTTGCGCTTTTTTTTCGGCAGCGCGGACAGGGCGTCCGCTGTCTCCATCAGCCGCGCCATGTTTTCAGGGAAGAATCCGGCGGGGATGCCGATGTCCGCCACCTCCACCTCGCCGCACGTGTCCAGCCCGTCCGCCAGGCAGTGTCCGGTCTTGGCAAACTGGAAGGTGAGGGTCAGGTCCGCGCCTACGCAGGGGGAGCAGGCCGTGCCGGTTTTGCCGTTCAGCCCGGAGGGAATGTCCACGGCCACGATCCTGCTGCCCTTTGCGCGGTCGGCGTTCATGCGCTCGATCAGCGCGGCGGCAGCGCCCTCCGGCGCGCGAGACAGGCCCGTGCCGTAGAGGGCGTCCACCCACAGGTCCGGGGCCTGCGGCGCGTCGCTCAAATCCAACTCCGGCACGCCCGCCGCCAGCGCCCGGTCCCGGTTGGCGACGGCGTCCGGGGATTTGGCCGGCGCGGCGGGGAAGAGGGCGCAGTCGCGGCCCGCCTGCTTCAGCATCCGGGCGCAGGCATAGCCGTCGCCGCCGTTGCCGCCGGGGCCGCAGGCGATGTACACGCGGCCTTGCGCGCCATAGCGCCGCAATATCGCGTCCGCCAGCGCCCGGGCCGCCGTCTCCATCAGTTCGATGGAGGGCGTGCTGGTTTCGGCGAAAAAGCGCCGCTCCATGTCGCGCATATCGTTGGGCGTGATGAGAGGTCGCATCGGAAGCTCCTTTCATGGGTGGATTGGACGTGTGTTACTAGAGTGTGTTTCTAAAGTCCGGGATGTGCAGTTTCGAGCGTTTCAGCGCCTTTCCGCCAAAACTGCGTTGTAAAACCTTGACTTGCCGCCAGGGCGCAGCGCTGCCCACGCCGGTATTATCCTTCGAGGATCGCTTGCGCGGCGGCCATGCCGGATTCGTGGGTGACGGATACCCAGACGCGGAAGCTGCCGCCGCCGGCCAGGTCCGATGCCCGCTTCAGCGCGCCGCCGGAGAGGACGCACGCGGGGCGGCCCTTTTCGTCGGGGAGGATTTCAATGGCGTCGGCGAAGAAGCCGACAAACCCGGTGCCCAGGGCCTTTGCCACCGCCTCCTTGGCAGCGAACAGCCCCGCGGCGATCTCACCCCGGCGAACCCCGCCGGCGGCTTCGATCCTCGCCCGCTCGGCGGGGGTGTACACCCGCTCCAGGAACCGGGGCCTTTCGATGGCCTTGGCCATGCGTTCGATTTCGCACAGGTCGATGCCCACGCCCAGAATCACGCGCCCACCCCCTCGCTGCCGCAAATTCGGCTCAATTGCGGCGTTCTGTTTAATATTATAGCACATGATCGGACTTTTGGACAGTTTTCCTTGTAAATCGGCGGAGGAATATTGTATACTACAATCAGGTGGATAGGGCCTGCCGCCGGAGCGGCGGGACAAGTGATGGAACCAAAATGCCCCCGAAGGGGTCAAACCATAGTTGATTACAACAAGGAGAAACAGATTTATGCAGGTTACACAGCGTTTCGCCCAGTTGCTCACCAAGAACGTGGGCAAGGTCATCGTGGGCAAGGAGGACGCCATCGAGCTGATGATGGTGGCCATACTGTGCCGGGGCCACGTGCTGATCGAGGACGTGCCCGGCGTGGGCAAGACCACCCTGGCCAGCGCCCTGGCCCGGTCGCTGGACTGCTCCTTCAAGCGCATACAGTTCACCCCGGACATCACCCCCA
>CAMVBO010000264.1 GCA_947165745.1 uncultured Clostridia bacterium
TGCAGCTTGATGCCGTTGCAGATGGCGGCCATGGCATGCTCGCGCACGCCGAAGTGGATGTTCTGGCCGTCCGGGGTCTCGGCGGAGAAGTCGCCCTTGCCCTTCATATTGCTCTTGTTGCTGGGCGCCAGGTCGGCGGAGCCGCCGAACAGGTTGGGGATGCGCTCGGCCAGACGGTTCAGGGTCACGCCGCTGGAATTGCGGGTGGCGGACTTGCCTTCAAAGTCGAACAGCTCCGCGTCCTTGGTCAAGTCGACGGGCAGCTCGTCGGAGAACCACACGTCCCATTCCTTCTTCAGCTCGGGATAGGCCTTGGCGTAGTCCGCGAACAGCTTTTCCCACTCGGCCTGGGCCTTTTTGCCCTTTTCCTGGGCCTTCGCAGTGATCTCGTACACTTCCTCGGGCACGCCGAAGGGCTCTTCGCAGGGCCAGCCCAGGTTCTTCTTGGTGATGGCGATGTTCTCCTCGCCGAGGGGCTCGCCGTGGGCGGAGCTCATGCCCTGCTTGGGGGAGCCGTAGCCGATGGTGGTATGGGTGACCACCAGGGTGGGCTTGTCGGACTTCTTTGCCAGCTTCAGCGCGGCGTCCACCTGCTTGAAGCAGTTGCCCTCCTTCACGTCGATCACGTTCCAGCCATAGGCGCGGAACCGGGCGGGCACGTCCTCGCGGAAGGCGATGTCGGTGTTGCCCTCGATGGAGATTTCGTTGTCGTCATACACGGCGATCAGCTTGTTCAGGCCCAGCGTGCCCGCCAGGGAGCAGGCCTCGTGGCTGATGCCTTCCATCATGCAGCCGTCGCCCAGGATGCAGTAGGTGTAGTGGTCCACCACATTGAAGCCCTCGCGGTTGAACTTCGCCGCCAGGTGCTTCTCCGCCATGGCCATGCCCACCGCGTTGGCGATGCCCTGGCCCAAGGGGCCGGTGGTGGTTTCCACGCCGCGGGTGTGGCCGTACTCGGGATGGCCGGGGGTCAGGCTGCCGAACTGGCGGAACTGCTTGAGATCCTCGATGGTCAGGCCATAGCCGAACAGGTGCAGCAGGCTGTACAACAGCATGGAGCCGTGGCCGGAGGACAGCACGAAGCGGTCGCGGTTGGGCCACTTGGGATCGGCGGGGTTGTGCTTCATTTCCTTGCCCCAGATGGCGTAGGCGGCGGGCGCCGCGCCCATGGGCATGCCGGGGTGGCCGGACTTCGCCTTCTGAACGCCCTCGGCGGTCAGGATGCGAATGGCATTGACGACCAGGTTCTCTTTGCTCATTGGAATGCACTCCTGTCTATAATATTATTTGATACTGTTCCAATTGGAAGCGGGGTATAACCTTCCACACATTATTATATCATAGAACTGGGGAGCAGGACAAGAGTCAATTCTGAATTTATACGCGGGAAGACAATGAAGAGACCGGATTCCCGCGCCGGCCCCCTGCATGGGGCCGCGGCAATCCGGTCTATCCGGCTTCTTTGCTTTACAGCGCTTCTTTCAGCGGCGTCAGGTCCACATACTCCGTATCCTGGATCAACGCATGCAGCGCCCGCAGGATGCGCTTCACGCCGCCGGGCACGGCGCTCTCGGCGTTCAGGACCATCACCGGGTCGTGCACGGACATGCGCAGCTGGAACCAGGCGTTGTTCACGCCCCCGTCCAGGTTGAAGGTGATGCGCACGCCCTCGCGATTGTCGGGGGCCAGCTGCCACTCGGGATGGTCAAGCGTATGGGAGAGGATGCCCTCCACGATGGCCTGCACCTCCTCCTCCGGGTCCCAGTCCTCGTAGGGCTTGACGGGCAGGCGGATCTCCGCGCTTTCCACCGGCTCCTGCAGATCGTCGATCAGCTGGGACAGGGTTTGGCCCTCCCGCTTGCGGTTCAGCGCCTCGCAGATCAGCCGCGTGGCCAGGTACAGCCCGTCGTCCATAAAGCCGTTCTCCCGGAAGGCAGTGTGGCCGCTGGTTTCGATGGCGATGGGACAGTTGATGCCCTCGTCGTTCAGGCGCACGGCCTCTTCGATCACGTTGCGATAGCCCCGCTTGAAGCGGTAGTGGATGCCACCCCATTCCGCGATGAAGGCGGACAGGCCGGAACTGGTCACACTGTCGGTGACGAATGTCAGCCCGGGCGCGCTGTCCAGCAGCACGGCCGCCACCAGCGCGATCAGCCGGTTCTGGCCGATGGCCCGGCCGTTCTGATCCACAAAGGCGGCGCGGGTGCCGTCGGCTGTGAAGGCCACGCCCAGGTCTGCGCGGTTGGCCAGCACGGCCTTTGCCAGCGCGTCCAGGGCTTCGGGAGCCGCCGGATCGACAATGACGGGGGAGGGGGCGGTCAAGCTGCCCTGTATCTCCACGCCCAGTGCCTCCAGGAAGCGGGCGTACTCCGCGCCCACGGCGCATCGAGCGTCCACCACCACGCGCAGCCCCAGCAGGGGCTTCATGGCGTCGTCCTCCAGATACTGCGTGGCCACGCGGCGCAAATGTTCATAGTAGCGCCGGGAGGCGGCATCCGGCCCCACGGCCAGCCGCGCGGGCACTTCCGTGTCCGCGGCGCGCTGCAGCATGTCCTTCACGGTCGCGCTGTTCAGGCCGCCCCTGGAGGTCACGAACTTAAAGCCGTTCAGCGCGTCCTGGGCGGGGGAGGCCGTGACCATCACCGCGCCGTCGGCGTCGCCCTGGGCCATCATGTACAGCGCGGGGGCGGCGCACTGGCCGCAGTCCTGCACGTCGCAGCCGGCGGCGAGCATGCCCTGGCTCAGCGCGGCGGTCAGCCGCTTGCCGGAGGGCCGCTCATCCCGGCCCACGGCCAGCACAAGGGCCTTGGGGTCCTTGCCCAGCGCCTCCGCCAGCCACATAGAGAAGGTGTAACCCAGCTTCCGGGCGAAGTCGTCCGTCAGCGCTTCCTGCGGCCCGCGAACCTCCGAGCCGCTCCTGAATTTCAGCCATCGTTTACTGTCAGTGCCCATAAAGCGATCCTTTCTGATATGAAAGTCGGTTATTTCTTCCTCTTTTTCTTCGGCGCCTTCACCGTGGGCACGGCACCGGTCTTGCCCAGCTCGGCCCGAACCCGCTGCTTTTCCGCCGCGATTCGCTTCAGCTTTTCCCGCCTGGCCCGCAGCGAGGCCACGGCCAGTATCGTAATCATCGCCGTCAGGGCGGCGCCCGCGATGATCAGCAGGATATAGAACGTGGAGCTGCTGCCGCCCAGCTTTACCGATTCACCTTCCAGATCCATGCCCGCGCGGCCCACCTGTTCGGGGCTCACGCCGTCGGGCGCGATCACCACGTCGATGGGCTCGGTGGACACCGTGCGCTGGCGGCCGTCCGGGTCGGTGTAGTTCAGGCAGAACACGAATTGGTCGCTCGCGTCCACCTTATACCCGGTGCTGCACACCGAAGGCGCGCCAGTGGGCACCACGGCCAGCCGGCGAATCTCGCCCCGGTTCACCTCATAGAGCAGCGCGTCCTTTACCATCACATTGCCTTCGTTGGTGACGATGAAGTCGAAGGTCACCTGCCCGGCCCGGTTGATTCTGGGCGTGCGGGGCGCGGCCTCCAGGTTGATGGCCACCTCCGGCGCGTCGCTGTCACCGGACAGGGTCAGCGTCTCCGTGCGAAGATCCAGCGTTTCGCCCGCGCTGCTCACGCCCGTGACCCGCCAGCGGTATTCGCCCTCGCCCCGCAGGGGATAGGTGTGGCTCACCTCCACCGGCGCGCTGCCGCTGGGCAGCGTCAGGGCGTCGGCGATCAC
>CAMVBO010000265.1 GCA_947165745.1 uncultured Clostridia bacterium
GTGGTCGCGGCCTGCGCCTACGCCCGCAGCGTGGAGATCCAGTGCGACGGGGACGCGGTGCTCTCCGACAACTTCTTCGACATGAACGCCGGGGAAAGGCGCGTGAAGGTGCTGCGCGGCAGCCCCTCCCGGGTCACAGCCCGGAGCGTGTACGACATCCGCTGACCCGCGCCTTGCGCTTCACCCCCGGCCCCGTGTATAATGATGACCATTCTTACCGAATACAGGAGGAACCGACATGCCCACCCTGAACCTGCCCTTCCTGGGCCACGGCGGCGACTACAACCCCGACCAGTGGCGCGAATACCCCGAGATCCTGAAAGAGGACATCCGCCTGATGAAGCTGGCGGGCTGCAACCTGATGAGCGTGGGCATCTTTGCCTGGAGCGCCCTGGAGCCGGAGGAGGGTCGATACGACTTTGACTGGCTGGAGGACGTACTGGACAACCTGCACGCGGCGGGCGTGTCCGTTTTCCTGGCCACCCCCAGCGGCGCGCGCCCGGCATGGATGAGCCAGAAGTATCCCGAGGTGCTGCGGGTGCGCGCGGACGGCGGCCGCAACCTCCACGGCGCGCGGCACAACCACTGTTTCACCTCCCCCGTCTACCGGGGCTTTGTGAACAGGATCAACGCCGCCCTGGCCCGGCGCTTCGGCCATCACCCGGCGGTGGTGGGCTGGCACATCTCCAACGAATTCAGCGGCGATTGCCACTGCGAGCTGTGCCAGGCGGCGTTCCGGGACTTCCTGAAGCAGGAATACGGCTCGCTGGACGCGCTGAACCGGGCCTGGTGGAACGGCTTTTGGAGCCACACCGTCACCGACTGGTCCCAGATCCACAGCCCCACGCCCATCGGAGAAATGTCCGTGCACGGCCTGTCGCTGGCCTGGCAGCGCTTTGCCACCCGCCAGACCACCGACTTCATCCGCGCCGAAGTCGCGCCGCTGCGCGAGTTAACGCCCGACCTGCCCGTGACCACCAACCTGATGGACCTGTTCGGCCAGCTGGACTACTTTGAGCTGTCGGACGCCATCGACTTTGCCAGCTACGACAGCTATCCCCTCTGGGGCGGGCCGGACGAGGAGGCCGTCGCCGCCCGCGCCGCCTTCAACTATGACCTGATGCGCTCCCTGAAGCAGCGGCCCTTCGCCCTGATGGAGTCCACCCCCAGCCAGGTGAACTGGCAGCCGGTGTGCAAGCTGAAAAAGCCGGGCATGCATCTGCTGTCCAGCCTCCAGGCCGTGGCCCACGGCGCGGACACGGTGCAGTACTTCCAGTGGCGCAAGAGCCGGGGCTCCAGCGAGAAGTTCCACGGCGCGGTGGTGGACCACGTCGGCCACGAGCACACCCGCACCTTCCGGGACGTGCAGGACGTGGGCGCGGCCCTTCAAAAGCTGAACGGCCTGCAGGGCACGATGCCCGAGGTCCCCGTGGCGCTGATCTGCGACACCCACAACCGCTGGGCGCTGGACACCTGCGAAGGCCCCCTGCGCGATCTGCACTACATGGACACGGTGCTGGAGCATTACCGGGCGCTGGTCCGCCGGGGCGTGAACATCGACGTGATCGACGAGACCCGGGATTTCAGCCCCTACAAGATTATCGCCGCGCCGATGCTGTACATGCTGCGCCCGGGCGCGGCCGAGCGGCTGGCGGAATTCGTGAAGGACGGCGGCACCCTTATCTGCACCGCCTACACCGGCCGGGTGGACAAGGACGATCTGTGCTTCCTGGACGGCTTCCCCGGTCCGCTGCGGGACACCCTGGGCATCTGGTGCGAGGAGATCGACGGCCTGTACGATGACGAGCGCAACGGCATCGCCATGAGCGGCAAAACCTATGCCTGCCGGGATCTGTGCGACCTGATCCACGCCGAGGCAGCCGAGGTGCGGGGCACCTATGAAAAGGACTTCTACGCCGGGCGGCCCTGCGTCACGAAAAACGCCGTGGGCGCCGGCGCGGCCTGGTATATCGCCACCCGACCCGACGCCGACTTCCTGGACGACTTCTACAGGGCGGTCTTTGAGGAGACCGGCGTGAAGCCGCTGATCGACAACCTGCCCATGGGCGTGCAGGTCGCCCGGCGCGGCGGGGTGCTTTTCGCCATGAACTTCACCCGCCGACCCGTCACCATCGCCCTGCCCGAGGGCACGGATGCCCTCACCGGGGAAAAGCTCGGCGGCATGACGGAGCTGGGCGTGAACGGAATTAGAATCGTGCGTCTAATTTAATTTGACAATCCCCCGCCGACGTGCTACAATCAATGCAACCGATCAGGCGACAGGGAACACGTTTCGGGGAGAGGCGCGCAAGAGAGCAGGGGTCACAGGCTGAAAGCCCCCGCCGCAGCCGCCACGGAATACCAGCCCTCGATGACAGGCGTTTCGCGCGCGTTACTGCGCGACAGAGCGACGGCGCAAGCCGTCAGCAGGGTGGAACCACGGATGTACGCACGTCCGTCCCGGCATGGGACGGACGTGTTTTTATATCAAAACCCAGTCTGATGATTATAAAGGAGCGTATGCACATGGATCGCGAACAATTCAACGAAGTCTACCGCCACTCGCTGGCCCACATCCTGGCCAAGGCCGTCATGGAGATCTTTGGCCGGGAGAACGTGCAGATTGCCATCGGCCCCCAGATCGCCGACGGCATGTACTATGATTTCCTGCTGCCCAGGGGCATCTCCACCGAGGATTTCCCCGCCATCGAGCAGAAGATGAAGGAAATCATGAAGCGCAAGGAGGCCTGGACCCGCAAGGAGGTCACCAAGGAAGAGGCGCTTTCCATCTTCAAGGGCCAGAAGTACAAGGAAGAGCTGATCCACGACCTGGCCGAGGGTGAAACCATCACCGTCTATTACACGGGCGACGATTTTGTGGACCTGTGCCGCGGCCCCCACGTGGAAAACTCCGCCGAGCTGCTCTCCGTGGCCTACAAGATCCGCGCCGTGTCCAGCGCCTATTGGCGCGGCGACGAGAAGCGGGACTCCCTGCAGCGCGTCTACGTCTATGCCTTCCCGGACCAGCAGCAGCTGAAGGCCCACCTGGCCATGATCAAGGAAGCCCAGGAGCGGGACCACAAGAAGATCGGCAAGGAGCTGGACCTGTTCATGTTCGACGAGACCGCCCCCGGCATGCCCTACTGGCTGCCCCGCGGCTGGATCCTCTATCAGACGCTGCTGGCCTACAGCCGCAAGCTGCAGGCCAAGCACGGCTACACGGAAATCTCCGCCCCGCTGATCAACAAGAAGAAGCTGTGGGTGATCTCCGGCCACTGGGCCCACTACCAGAACAACATGTTCATGGTGCCCGGCCTGGAGGGCTTCATGGCTGCGGACGCCGAGATTCCCGGCATCCTGGACAACCCAGCTGACGGCCTGGAGGAGACGGCCAGCGTCACCCTGCCCAAGGGCGCGCCGCTGTTCAACCGCGACATGGACGACACCATGGGCGCCAAGCCCATGAACTGCCCCAACGCCATGATGACCTACAAGCGCACGCTGCACTCCTACAAGGAGCTGCCCATCCGCTACAGCGAGTATGACGTGCTGCACCGCAAGGAGAAGTCCGGCCAGATGAACGGCCTGTTCCGCGTGCAGGAGTTCCGCCAGGACGACGACCATACCTTCGTCACCGAGGAGCAGATCGAGAGCGAGATCGCCGACATCATCGCCATCGCCGACGAGATCTACGCCACCTTCGGCGTCAGCTACCGGGCCGAGTTCTCCACCCG
>CAMVBO010000266.1 GCA_947165745.1 uncultured Clostridia bacterium
AGATGTAGTTCTTCTTCTCCACCGGCTGCTTGCAGTATTCGCAGGTGTAGCCCCAACGGTAGGCCTGGGACGCCACCGCGCCGCAGAACTTCTGATTGGCCATAAAAACACCTCCATAAAATATTGTGGCTATGTTATATCTTAGCAAAGAAAGGCATAAAAAAGGTGGGCAGCCTGCCCACCTTGTGAAGGGATTCGTCGGTATTCGGTTTTGGATCGCTCATCTTTTGAATGGTCCCATCAGACCCTTTCCTTGATACTGCCAGAGCTGTGGGAACGCATTTCTCCTTCCCAGGCAACGAATCTGGGCTGGTTGCGGACATCGGTCGCTTTTAGTGCCTTGACAGAGGCGGCGACGCCGACGCCGCGCAGAATCTCCCCGATGGCGTTGTAGGCTGCGAGAAGCGCTGCAAAGACCGTCATGAGCAGACCTGCGTCCTGCAGGAAGCCAGGGGCAGACTTCCAGAATGTGAAGATGAGAAACGACAGCACAGCGCCAAGAATTGCTCCTATGATCGCGCCACCAACCAGATCAACGATGACCTTCGCAGCCAGCGACATGCCGCTCTTTCCCCCCTTCTGTGCCTCCCGAACGCCCTTTGACCAGCTCTGGTACTTGTGGCAGAATGGGCATTTGCCGTCAGCCTCCCTTGGAACCTCAAACGTGCCGTTTTGCCAATCTTTATCGATCTTCTCCATTCTCTGGTTCAGCATACTTCGCGCGCCGGCCTCAAAGGCCATACGCACGCCAGGGCCGCCGATCATCGTCGATGAGGCCTTGTGGTTTTCTCCGTTCTTCTCGGTCAGTGTCGTCTTGATCTGTGCTTCCTTTCCGCAAAACTCACAGGTGAAGGCCCAGCTCAAGTCCTGGTTCGCAATGCCTCCGAAAAAAGCCATACCAGTATTCCCTCCAATCGATGTTTTTCTTAGAATACATTTTATCAACGGCAAAAAGCCAAACAGTCTGCCCACCTTGTAAAGGAAAACGGATTCAGTTTTCGGTGATATGGATCTGCACGTCCGTGCCCTCAAGCAGCGCGCGCACCGCGTCGGCCTGCTCGCTGAGCACCCAGACATTTTCAAGGCCCGGAAGCGCCTTCAGGCCGGACAGGTCCCGGATGTTCCCGTGCTGCAGCGTCACGTTCTTCGCCTTGGGGAACCGCTGGGCGATGTCGTCCACGTTGTCCATCTCCAGCCACATGAAGCCCAGGTTTCTCACGTTGGGATAGCTGCCCACCTGGTTGAGGGACGCGATGTCGTTCAGGCCGATGTCCAGCGTCTCCAGCCACGGGCAATTTTGAAGCGCCGTCACGTCGGAGAGCCCGTCGCAGAACAGGATCGCGTGCTTAAGCCCGGGCGCGTCGGCGATGGCGGCGACGCCGGAGAGGTGCATGTGCTTGAGCTCCACGGTATACAGCTTCGGAAGCCCCGCGACGCCCGTCGCGTCCACGTAGCCCTGGTGGGCGATGTGCACCTCCTCCAGGTTTTTGAGCATCTGGAGGTCGTCCAGCGTGCGGATGGGGCCGCCGACGCAGCTTCCCACGTCGCACTGGTTGTACGGGTCGGCTTCGCCAAAGGCCTGGGCGCCGAAGATGTACAGCTGCGTGACCCGGGCAAGGTCCTCCTCGGTCAGCGGCCCGCTCTCCTTGCCGATCCACAGCCGCGCGGCCTGCTCGATCAACGGCTCCTGGAAGACGATCTTTGGCACGGGTTTCAGCCAGTCGGTCCAGCGGCCCACCGCAAAGCCCGCGCACAGCATCAGGATCGCCGCCAGCGCCAGCGCCACGGCGGCCTTGGGGTCAAAGCGCCGCTTGCGCCCGCCGACGGTCTCCAGCGCCCGACGGACCTCGGCGATGTCCGAGAAGCGCTGCTCCGGCGCAAAGGCCGTGCAGCGGTCGATGATCCCCTGCAGGTCCGGGTCGATGGATATGTTCCCGTTCGCCCGTTCGCTGCCCGTCACCAGCCAGCGCAGCAGCACGCCAAAGGCGTAGATGTCCGCGCGGCTGTCCGTCTGGCCGAAGCCGTACTGCTCCGGCGGCGCGTAGCCCTTGGTGCCGAAGAAAACCGTGTCCGTGCCGCTTTCCGCCTTCACGGCGCGGGCGATGTCGAAATCGATCAGCACGATGTCGCCGTCGGGCTTCACGATGATGTTCTCCGGCTTGATGTCCCGGTGGACCACGGGCGGCTCATGGGTGTGCAGCACCTGCAGGATGTCGCAGAGCCGCCTTGCCATGGACGCGATATCCTCTATGGACAGCTGGCGATCCCGGGCGTAGGCGCTCAGCGGCTCGCCCTCGATGTATTCCCGCACGACGCACAGCATCTGTTCGTTCCGGTACTCCTCGTAGTAATGCGGCAGGCCGGGATGGTTCAGGTCCCGCAGCAGCTGGATGTCCGGGCGCAGCGGAAAGGCGGCGCGGTCATAGCAGGTAGCCACGGCCGTTTCCCCGTCCGCCTTGCGCCGGACCAGAAAGGTCTCCCGCCCGGTGTGGCTCGACAGGCATTCCATCTGGTCGTAGTCCGCCAGGAAATCCTGGGGATAACTGCTCTGCGCGAACACGGATTCCATGTCCGCCACGATGCGCTTCAATTCTTTCACTTTTCTCGCCCTCCCAGCAGCGGCAATTCCAGGTCCTGTAGGATGATCTGCGTGTCCAGCAGGGATATATGGTTGTGAAGGCAGTAGATGATCGCCGCGTCTCGCTTGATGCGGGGATACAGCGGGCTCCTGCGGGCGATCCGCAGCATCTCCTGTGCCTGCGGCAGGTCGGCCTCCATGGCAAAGGCCAGCTGCAAAACCGTATCCCTCGACGGGTTGCGCTTGCCGCTGAAAAGCTGGTGGCCGTAGGACTTTTCCAGGTTCGCCCGCCGGATGACTTGCTCCGGCACATCCAGGTGCTGCCTGCACCACTGGTTCAGGTAGTCGCTGAAGGAGGCCGTCAGGTACGCAGATTCGTTTCTCTGGAGAAAGTGCTCCAGGTTTCGCTCCTTGAACAGCAGCGCCAGCAACTCGTCCGTGCTGATTCGGTTGTTGTCCGGCATGGCTCTCTCACCTCATTACTGTAGCCCTATAATAGCATTTCCATTTTACCAAAAGGTGGGCAGACTGCCCACCTTGTTTCAGATCAAATATTTCCAGAGCTCTTTCTCCACGCTTTTGTAGGCTCCCGTTTCCCGCAATCGTCGCAGGTATCCGGCCAGTTGAGCTTCCACTCAAAGTATTCGTCCTTTGTAATCAGTCCCGCCCGCTTCTCATCCATGCGGATTAACCATTCCCGCATGAAGTCGTTGATCATGCCGCCATTGAACCACATCGCCACCGGCGCGTGGGCGGGCCAATCGTCGGTGTCGTGGTAGTACACGCCCGGATCGTCGCTCTCGTTGCACTTCTCGCCGGGGAACTTCTGAAGCTGGAACAGCCGGAAGATGCCGGGGTTCGCTTCTTCCAGCCAAAACATGATCTGAATGAACTCGGAGTTGTTTTGACCTGTCTGGTCATAGAGCATATAGCGGTTCACGTCCAGCACTTTCGCCATCTTATCCAGCAATTCCTTCTGCGGAACGCGGGTGCCGCGCTCATAATGAGCGATGCGGTTCTGCGCGTTCTCGCCCAGGCCAACCGCCATCCCCAGCTCCGCCTGCGTCATCTTGCGGAACTTGCGCACCCGCTTGATCTTTTCGCCTATCGTCATGGGTCATTCCTCCCCGTTTCGTGCCATTTCTTCTCTGATTC
>CAMVBO010000267.1 GCA_947165745.1 uncultured Clostridia bacterium
CGCACCCCCTCTTTAATGATATGATAACATAGTTTGTCTTAAAAAGCAACAGCGGATGGGATAGCGGCGCGTCGACAGCCGGTCGACGCCGCGCGCCTACGCCGATTCCGTCAGCGCATCGCAGACGCGATTCAATTCCTCCAGCGTCAGGGCTTCCCCCCGCACGCGCTCATCCAGGCCGGCGCAGATCAGCGCCTGCCGCGCGTCCTCCTGGCTCATGCCGAAGGCGGATTTCAAATTGTTCACCAGCGTCTTTCTGCGCATGGCAAAGGCCGCACGGATCAGCCTTCTGAACAGTGCCGGGTCCTTCGGTGAAACCGGCGGACAGTCCCAGCGGTCGATGCGAATGAACTGGCTCATCACATGAGGCGGCGGATCAAAGGCCTCCGGGGCCACGTCGGTGAGCACCCGGGCCGCACCATAGAATTGCAGCTCCGCCGCCAGAGCGCACCACTGCTTGGTTCCGGGCCGGGACATCACCCGTTCGGCGGCCTCCTTTTGCACCATGATGGCTATGCTCTCGGGCGGACAGTCCGCGGCGGCCAACTTGAGCAATATGTCCGCCGTGATGTAGTACGGCAGGTTGGCCACCACGCGGTAGGGTTCGCCGGCAAAGAAATCCGCCGTCAGGGCGCGCAGTTCGGCCTTCATCACGTCCTGGAACACCACGCAGACGTTGTCCACGTCCTCCAGCACGTCGGAAAGCACCGGTTCAAGGCCCTTGTCCACCTCCACAGCCAGCACGCGGCGCGCCCGCCGGGCCAGCAGCCGCGTCATCACACCCGCGCCGGGACCAATCTCCAGCACGTTGTCGTCCGGTGAGATTCCCGCGTCGTCCAGCAGCAGGGAGATCAGATTTTCAGACAGCAGGAAGTTCTGCCCCAGGCTGTGGGTATTCCTGAAGCGGTGTTTCTCCAGCGCCACACGCGCGCGGAGCTCAGCGGAGGGGTTTGTATACTCTGACATAGCAACCTCGATTCCATTGATGATCGTTATCTCCGGCTGAAACGCACAGATCCTTCACTTCGTTCAAGATGACAGGAATCGCATCGTTGTCATCCTGAGCGCAGCGAAGGATCTGTACACAGCAAGCCGGAGCGACATTTCACCTGTCACACCCGTCTGTCTGGGCGCGCAAAGCGCGCTTTACTTCGTGCCGAACAGCCGGTCGCCCGCGTCGCCGAGGCCGGGCAGGATATACTTGTTCTCGTTCAGGCGCTCGTCGATGGCGGCAATATAGATATCCACGTCGGGATGGGCCTCCTGCACGGCAGCCACGCCCTCGGGGCAGCCCACCAGGCACATCAGCGTGATGGACTTGCAGCCGCGCTTCTTGATGAAGTCGATGGCGGCCACGGAAGAGCCGCCGGTGGCCAGCATCGGGTCCACGACGATCAGGTCGCGCTCGGCCACGTCATAGGGCAGCTTGCAGTAGTACTCCACGGGCATATGGGTCTCCGGATCGCGATAGAGGCCGATGTGGCCCACCTTCGCCGTGGGCACCAGGTTCATCACGCCGTCCACCATGCCCAGGCCCGCGCGCAGGATCGGCACGATGCCCAGCTTTTTGCCGGCGATGATCCTGGACTTGCACTTGGCCATGGGGGTTTCAATTTCAATCTCCTCCAGGGGCAGGTTGCGGGTGACCTCATAGGCCATCAGCATGGAAATCTCCTCCAGCAGCTGGCGAAAATCCTTGTTGCCGCAATCCTTGTCGCGCATCAGAGTCAGTTTATGCTGTACCAGGGGATGATCGACCACAACGACTTTGCTCATGTAATTACCCTCCCACTTGTTTTCAATCCCAAAACATTATATATGATTTCGGCATCGATTGCAATAACAGATTTGTCACGATTCTATGTACTCCGCCGAGGGATGCACGATGGCCCGACCGGTCTCACGGTCAAAGCCCTCCAGCACCAGCAGCGACTTCACGCCCACCACGCGCTTTTCCGCAGGCGTCGCCGTGGCGATCATCACGCCCACGCCCACGACCTCCGCCAAAAACTCCTTCATTAGATCCACCATGCCCTGCAGCGTTCCGCCGCCCTTCATAAAGTCGTCGATGATCAGCGCGCGCTGGCCCGGCTGCACCGCCCTGCGGGTGAGCGCCATGGTCTCGATGCGCTCATTGCCGCCGCCCGCGATGTAATTGATCTTCACGGCGCTGCCCTCGTAGGCGCGGCTGTCCCGGCGGGCGATCACCAGCGGCACGTCCAGCATGCGCGCCGTCATCAGCGCGATGGGGATGCCCTTGGTCTCCATGGTCAGCACAAAATGGGGCTGGCGGTCATAGTATTGGGCGGCGAGGATCTGGCCCATCTGCTGGGCAATGTTGCTCTCGGCGGTGATGTCGGAGGTGTAGAGGAAGCCGCCGGGCAGCATCCGCCCGGGCTCGGAAAGCCGCGCGGAAATATCGCTGAGCACCTGGGCGATCTTCTCCGGGCTGGGGATGGCGCGATAGCGCACGCCGCCCGCCGCGCCGGCCACCGTCTCCACCCGGCCCAGGTCGAAGCGCTCAAAGGAGGCGCTGATCAGGTCGATGTCCTCGCTGATGGTGGACTTGGCGGAGCCGAACAGCTCGCAGAATTCCCCCAGCGTGTGGATGCGGTTGGGGGTATCCGTCAGTATCTTGGTCAGCGCGCCCAGGCGCTCGTTGCGCTTGATCTTATCCATGTGCGAGCCCTCAATTCCGAATATATTTCTGATTTTCTCCATTATAATTCGGTTTTGTTAGCTTTTAGCCAGATTTGTGCAAATTCGCACCGCGCGCGGCAACATTTAACCTTCATTTCCCCCAGGCGCGCCGGTTGCGCTTGCAGGAAAGCGGGTTTTGTTTTATAATACGAAGTGGTAAGGTATGCACATCGATTCGGAGGCAAACAGCATGGCTGAAAACATATTTGACCACAGGGGCGGCAGAGTCCACTTTGTCGGCATCGGCGGAAGCTCCATGTCCGGCCTGGCGGGCTATCTTCAGGAGCTGGGCTACGCCGTCACCGGTTCCGACCGCACCGCTTCCCACAAGACGGAGCACCTTGAGGATCGCGGCATCCCCGTGCACATCGGCCAGGCGGCCGAAAATGTGCATGGTGCGGATGTGATCGTCTATTCCGCCGCCATTTCCCGGGAAAACCCGGAGCGGGCCGAGGCCGAGCGACTGGGCATCCCTCAGATCGAGCGCTGCGACCTGATCGGCCAGCTGATGGCGGGCTATCCTTTCGCCATCGGCGTCAGCGGCACCCACGGCAAGACCACCACCACCTCCATGCTGGCCCAGGCCTTCATGCAGGCCGGGGCGGACCCCACTATCCACATCGGCGGCGCGCTGGACTTCATCGGCGGCTCCACCCACGCGGGCCGGGGCGATGATTTCATCGTGGAGGCCTGCGAATACAACGGCAGCTTCCTGCACTTCAAGCCCTCGGTGGCCGTGATCCTGAACATCGACGAGGATCACCTGGACTACTACAAGGACCTGGACGACATCGAGCGCGCCTTCGCCCGCTATGCCGCGCTGGTGCCGAAGGAAGGCTGGGTGGTGGCCTGGGGCGATGACCCCCGCGCCCGCCGGGTGTGCGAAAGCGCCGCCTGCAACCGCATGACCTACGGCCTGGGCGAGGGCTGCATGCTGCGGGCCACGGACCTGGTCTACGACGAGCAGGGCAAGGCCGGCTTCACCGCCGCGCTGAACGGCGGGGCCGTGGCGTCCTTCCCCACCACCGCCACC
>CAMVBO010000268.1 GCA_947165745.1 uncultured Clostridia bacterium
CCAGTTGAACAGCGTGTTGGTCAGCGTGGCGATCACCGTCACCACCAGCGGCGTCTTCACCCTCCCCAGGTCGCGCAGGGAGCTGGCGATGCAGACGGACAGCGTCATGGGGATGCCAATGATGAACATAATGCGAATGTAACTGACCGCCTCGTCCAGAATCGCCTCCGCCTGGGTGTTGCCGATGAGCATCAGCCCCAGCACCTGCCTCGGCAACACCAGACACACAAGGAAATAGGGCACGAATGCCGTCATGCCCGCCACCAGCTTGAAGCGGAAGGCCTGGCCCATGCCGCCGCGATCCTTCGCGCCGAAGAACTGGGTCATAAAAATGCCGCCGGACATGCCGATGGTGTTCAAAAACACCATGAACACGAACAGCACCTGCCCGGCCACGTTCACGCCTGACATGCACACGTCGCCCAGCCCTGACACCATGAAGTTGTCCACCAGCGACACCAGGCTCTGGATCAGCTGCTGCAGCATGATCGGCACCGCGATCGCCAGCGCGCTCCTGTAAAACGCACCCGGACCAAACAAGCCTTTTCTGTTGGTTTCCATATCTTTGCTCAGTTCCTTTGACACGCGTCAGACCTCGTTCACGTTGCGAATGTACTCCTCCACCGAAATCATGGGCTGCTGGAGCCCGGCCACCGTTTCCGTTGAGAGGGAAAGCGTGGAGGCGTATTCCTCCCCCGCCTTCTCAAAGCGCTCCAGCAGCGGGTCTGCCACCACCGCCGCGGCCGGCACGTTCAGCATGGGCGTCTCCGGCACGCAGACCATGTCCAAATTGCCGAAGCAGGTCCGGCACATCTGTTTCAACCCGTCGAAGTTTCCCTCCCAATGGGGAAAGCCGCAGCCGCAAATCACCAGCGTGTGGATGCGGGAAAAGTCCGCCAGCGCCTCGTGCCGCACGGTGCCGTCGGCCTCGCGCACCATCTTCATCTTCACCAGCGGAATGGTGCGGTCCAGCACCGCCTTCAGGTGAGAGGGCATGCCGTAGCAGTATAGCGGAAAGCTCCAGATGATCACATCCGCGTTCCGATACAGATCCAGGATGGCGTTCTGGTCGTCCTGGATGATGCAGTGGCCGTCCATGCGCTTCCAGCAGCCGAAGCAGCCGCGGCAGGGCGCGATCTTCTTTTCGATCACGTTGACGATGTCCACCTCGTGCCTGCCTTCCCGGTTCAGGCCCTTCAAAAAGGCGTCCGTGAGCCTGAAAGTATCGCTCTTTTTCTTGGGGCTTCCGTTTAAAACCAGTATCTTCATTCTTTCTCTTCCCTTCCATAGGTCTTTATAAAGTGGCGGCTGAACGCCTCTATCTTTTGGATGACTTCCTCCGTCTGCGCCGGATATCGGTCGCACTGGTGGATCAGTGCCGAGATCGGGGCGGTATAGGCAAAGGCCAGCATCGCCGGGTCGTCCCGCCGAATGAGCCCCTTCTCCGTCATTCCGGCAAAGACGGACGTAAACATCTCTGTCAGTCCCGTCAGAAAGTGCCTGGAAGCCAGCGCCCTGGCCCGCTCGTCCCGAAACTGCTCGATGGCCAGCACCTTGCGCGTCATCACGATCTTCTCGTCGTGGACGGTGAAGTCCACCATCTGCATCGTCATGGTCACCAGTCCATCCAGGGAATCCGGCACCGGCGGCAGGTTCTCCGCCGAGCCGAAGCGCTGGCCGTAATAGGCGATCATCTGATCCAGCAGGGCATCCCAGATGGCCTCCTTGCTCTGAAAATGCTTGTACATCGAGCTCTTGACCAGCCCCAGCGCGGCGGTCAGCTCCCGGATATTCGTGCCCGCATAGCCGGTTCGGGAAAACATCTCCAACGCCGTCGCCAGTATTCTCTCCTTGGTGCCCTTTGCCATAAAAACCTCCGTGCAAAAAGTGACCTATTGTTCTCATATTATAGTGAACGAAAGGTCACCTGTCAAGGCTTTTGTTTTGTTTATCCTGGCTCAAGCACCACTTTCACCGAGACAAATTTCGAAATAACATCATCCGGCGCTGTCTCGACCGCATTTTTGGGGCTATGCAGAAAGTTGACAATCTGTTATAATATGTTTATGTATAGGCGTATTCATTCGGACAGACACAGAAATGTAAGCTTATACGCAATACATCTATTCAGCCAAGAGGATCGTTAAAAGGAGGACACTCGTATGAAGAAGGCCATCATTCGCACCGCGTTTCTGATTCTGGCGCTGATCCTTTGCGCCGTCAGCGCCCTTGCGGAGCCGCTTCTGGGCGGTTGGGAAATCGTGACCCACGAGGCCGCCGAACTGCCGGAAGACGCGCAGGCCGCCTTCGACCTGGCAACGGACGGGCTTGACGGCGCGGAATATGTCCCCGTGGCGCTGCTGTCCAAACAGGTGGTCGCCGGGACAAACTATTGCATCCTTTGTCAGATCAACCCCGTGACGCCGGACGCGGCGCCGAGCTGGGCGCTGGTCTACGTCTATGCCGACCTCCAGGGCGGCGCGGAAATCACCAACGTGTATGAACTCTACATCGAACGCCACAGCACGCCGGCGCAATGAACCCGATGCGCGGCGCGGCGAAAGCGACACAAGGTGTCTGCCCGCCGTCCGGGCCCGCTGCTGGATCGCGGCGATATCTGTGAACGAATAAACGGAGGAACCCCGCATGAACAAGGTCTACTGCTGCTTTCCCGGTGGGAAGCACAAGGCGCTGACGATGAGCTATGACGACGGTCGCACCCAGGACCGCCGCCTGGTGGCACTTTTCAACCAATACGGCATCAAAGGCACGTTTCACCTGAACAGCGGCTTTCTGGGGGACGAGCGCCACGTCCGGCCCGACGAAGTGGCTTCGCTTTACGCAGGGCACGAGGTGGCCTGTCACACGGTCAGCCACCCCACCATCGCTCGATGCCCGCTCCCCTCGGTGACGCGGGAGGTGCTGGCGGATCGCGAGACGCTTGAGGCGCTGGTGGGCTATCCGGTGCGCGGCATGAGCTATCCCAACGGATCGGTAAACGCCGATATCGAGGCGATGTTGCCCGCCTGCGGCATACGCTATTCCCGCGTGGTGGGAAACAGCGAGGGCTTTAACCTGCCGGAAAACCCCTGGCGCTGGCAGGCAACCTGCCACCACAGTCACAGGCTGATGGAGCTGGGAGAGCGCTTTCGCGCGCTGTACAAGCAGCAATACCTGTACCTGATGTACGTTTGGGGCCACAGCTACGAATTCGACGAAGGCGACGGCTGGGCATTGATCGAGGCGTTCTGCCGCGCCATGGGCGGCAGGGAGGACACCTGGTACTGCACCAACATCGCGCTGATGGATTGCCTGGACGATTATAAGCGGCTCTGCTTCGCGGCGGACAATTCCTTCGTGCACAATCCGAACGCGCGGGACTGCTGGCTGCGGGTGAACGACGGCGAGCCGATCTGTATCCCCGCGAGCGAGACGGTGAAGCTGTAACGGTGCGGTTTCAATGGGCATTGATCGAAGGAACGCCAACAATGGGCGGAATCAGGAGGGCATACAGTGAATTTTCAACAGGTGGTTGACGGCATCAGCGCGATGACCTGCGTCGTCTCGGTTGAAAAGCGCGCCAACGGCGGATATGGCGACATTCGCATCGTCACGGGCAACAAGGCCTATATTGATTCTATCGAGCATCCCATGAGCGGCGTTCAGATGCTGAAGACCCAGTTCATCCCCGGCAGCCTTTACACGAATTACATGACTCGGGATCTG
>CAMVBO010000269.1 GCA_947165745.1 uncultured Clostridia bacterium
TGGTGCCCTGCGGCGACACCGTGTTCTGCCTGGACTACCGCCAGAACGGCATCGGCTCAAACAGCTGCGGCCCGGAGCTGAACCCCTACTACGCCATGCCGGCGGAGTTCACCTTTGACTTCTCCCTCCTGCCCATGAGCAAGGACGTGGAATAAGGAAAATGGGACTTTCCCATTGAATGGAAAAGATCCTTCGCTCCGCTCAGGATGACATCGACACTCGATGCCATCATCCTGAGCGAAGCGAAGGATCTTTTATACTCTTTTGCCGGGAATGGCTTTACCTCACCGTGATCTCCCGCTTCATGCCGTGCACGTAATACTGTATCCGAACCAGGCGCTCGGCGTCCGCGGAACCGGTGGTGATCCATTTCAGGTTCACGGTGGCGCTGTCCCGGGCGGGCACGTCGCCGCCCTCGCCGGTGAGGGCGTAAACGGCGATGTCCCCCGGCGCGCCCTCGGCGCGGATGTCCAGCCACTCCGCCGGGAACAAACCCCGGTTGGTCAGCTGGATGTTGGCATCCACCAGCGTAAAGCCCGTGGGGTCCTCCGGCAGATCGGCCGCCGTGAAGGTCTGGGGCGCGGAGTCGCTGGCCATCAGGCTGCGGATGGCCCCATAGGCCTCGGGATAGTCCGACGCCTTCGCGGTCTGGATGGCCACCTGGGCCCGCAACGTGCCGCCCACGTAGAACCAGACGGCAAAGCCCGCCAGAAGCACCAGAACCAGGGTCAACAGGGCCGTGAGCTTGCGCATGGGCAGAGACCTCCGCGAATCAATCTGCGTTTATTGTGCCGCCGAAACGCGCGGCGCATGCCGCGTTTTTAGAAATCCGCGTTGCCCGTGGTTCTCGGGAAGGGCAGCACGTCGCGGATGTTGGCGATGCCGGTGAGGTACATGATCATGCGCTCGAAGCCCATGCCGAAGCCGGCGTGCTCGGCGGTGCCGTACTTGCGCAACTCCAGATACCACCAGTAGTCCTCGGGGTTCATGCCCAGCTCCTCGATGCGCGCCTTCAGCACGTCATAGCGCTCTTCGCGCTGGCTGCCGCCGCAAAGCTCGCCTACGGCGGGCACCAACAGGTCGGCTGCCGCCACGGTCTTGCCGTCGTCGTTCATGCGCATGTAGAACGCCTTGATCTCCTTGGGCCAGTCGGTGACGAACACAGGCTTGCCAAAGTGCTTCTCGGTCAGATAGCGCTCGTGCTCGGTCTGCAGGTCGCTGCCCCATTCGATGGGATACTCGAACTGTTCGCCGGACTTCTTGAGGATGTCGATGGCGTCGGTGTAGGTGCAGCGCACGAATTCGCTGTCCCGCACGAACTGCAGCCGCTCGATCAGCCCCTTGTCCACAAAGCTGTTCAGGAAGTTCATCTCCTCCGGGCACTCCTCAAGCACCGCGACGATGATGTACTTCACCATCTCCTCCTGCAAATCCATGTCGATGGACAGGTCCGCGAAGGCGATTTCCGGCTCGATCATCCAGAACTCCGCGGCGTGGCGGGGCGTATAGCTCTCCTCCGCGCGGAAGGTGGGGCCGAAGGTGTACACATTGCGGAAGGCCATGGCGAAAATCTCGGCGTTCAGCTGGCCGGAGACCGTCAGCGACACGGGCTTGCCGAAGAAGTCCTTGCTGAAATCGGTCTTGCCGTGCTCGTCCAGCGGCAGGGCGTCCGGGTCCAGCGTGGACACGCGGAACATCTCGCCCGCGCCCTCGCAATCGCTGCCGGTGATCAGCGGGGTGTGCACGTAGACATAGCCCTTGTCGTGGAAGAAGCGGTGGATGGCCTGGGCCGCCACGCTGCGAACGCGGAACGCGCACTGGAACAGGTTGGCCCGGGGCCTAAGGTGCTGGATCGTGCGCAGATACTCCAGCGTGTGGCGCTTCTTCTGCAGCGGATAATCCGACGGGCTCTCGCCCACCACGGTGATGCTCTCCGCCTTCAATTCAAAGGGCTGCTTCATTTCCGGCGTCAGGGCAAGCGTTCCCTCGGTCTTGATGGCCGCGCCGGTGGTGATGCGCTTGACCAGCTCCGCATACCCGGGCAGCTTGTCCGCCTCCAGGATGATCTGCAGGTTCCTGAAATACGTGCCGTCGTTCAATTCAACAAAGGCGAAGGTCTTGCTCTCGCGCATCGTGCGCACCCAGCCGCTCACCTTCACGCCCTGAACGTCCGCCGCGGGCATGTTCGTGTACAAATCCTTGATCAAATATTGTGCCATGTCAAATCCCTCTTTCGAGTGCGTTTTGAATAGTCTTTCCCTATTATAGCGAATCAATGTTAAGTGTAAAGGGGTTGGGAGGGATTCATTTGGAAATGGCGGCGGTCAAAGCATGCCGTCCCCGCCGGACAAGCCTGTATTTATTTCGAGTTAACACGAAATGTGCAAGAGGTCCTGCAATCTTGACATGGAATACCTTTTCAGCGGTGGACTTTGGTGATAAAATGGTGTAAGATAAGTCATGATAGGGAAAATATGCAATATGGAGGCTGACTCCGTTGAAACTGATTACATTTACCGTGCCCTGCTACAACTCCCAGGCGTACATGGACAAGTGCATCCAGTCGCTGCTGCCGGCGGGGAACGAAGCGGAGATCATATTGGTGGACGACGGCTCCACCGATAATACCGGTGCGATCGCGGATCGCTATGCCGCCGAGCACCCGGATATGATCCGCGTCATCCACCAGCAAAACGGCGGCCACGGCGAGGGCGTGAACCAGGGCATCCGCCACGCCGAGGGCGCGTACTTCAAGGTGGTGGACAGCGACGACTGGCTGGACGGCGAGGCGCTTCAAAAGCTGATGGCGCTGCTGCGCGAGGCCGTGAAGATGGAGACGCCGCTGGATCTGATCATCTGCAACTATGTCTATGAGCACACCACCGACAACACCCAGAAATACATGCGCTATCGCAAGGTGCTGCCCATCGGCAGGGTGTTCGGCTGGGACGAGCTGGGCAAGCTGAACGCCGGCCAGTTCATCACCATGCACTGCGCGGTCTACCGCACAGACATGCTGCGCCGCACGGGCCTGGAGCTGCCCAAGCACACGTTCTACGTGGACAACATCTACGTCTATCAGCCGTTGCCGGCGGTGAGGACGCTCTACTACCTGGATGTGGACCTGTACCGCTATTTCATCGGTCGCGCGGACCAGTCCGTGACCGAGGAAAACATGATCAAGCGCATCGACCAGCACATCCTCGTCGTCAAGATCCTAGCCGATTCCCACGACCTGGACACCATCAAGCGCAGCAACAAGCGGCTGGCGAACTACCTGACCCACTACCTGTCCATCATGATGATGATCACCACCATCTTCCTGTGGATCTCCGGCACGCCGGAGCATTTGCAGACGGCGGACGACCTGTGGGCCTGGCTGAAGGACAACCACCCGGCCACCTATCGTCGCCTGCGCTATTGGAGCGCCAACGTGTTCTTCCTGCTGCCGGGCAGGCCCGGGCGCTGGATCTGCGTGCGCATCTATTATATACTGCAAAAGATATTCAAGTTCAATTAACGAAATACGGAGCTGTCTCTTTAGAAACACACTCTAAGGCCGCCGCTGCAGCGTTTTCTCAATCAGCACAAGTTTTGAGACAGCCCCTTTTGAAAGCATGCCTAAAAGGAGACCTTCCCATGCAAAACGCCGCCCCCGCTGAAAACAAAATGGGCGTCATGCCCATTCCGAAGCTGATACTGAACATGTCCCTGCCGATGATCC
>CAMVBO010000270.1 GCA_947165745.1 uncultured Clostridia bacterium
AGGGATCCTCGTTCAAAAAGCGCAGGCAGCTGTCAAACGTGGCGCCGCCCCAGCATTCCAGGGAATAATAGCCAACCTTGTCCAGCACTTCGCACGCCGGCAGCATGTCCTCCAGGCGCATGCGGGTCGCGGCCTGGGACTGGTGGGCGTCGCGAAGAATGGTCTCGGTAATCATAACTTTGCCCATAACTCATATCCTCCGATTCTATACATTAACCGAACAGCGCGATGAATACACCAGCGGCCACAGCCGAGCCGATGACGCCGGCCACGTTGGGGCCCATGGCGTGCATCAGCAGGAAGTTGCCGGGGTCCTCCTCCTGGCCCACCTTCTGGGACACGCGGGCCGCCATCGGCACGGCGGAAACGCCAGCGGAGCCGATCAGCGGGTTGATGGTGCCGCCGGAGAGGATGTTCATCAGCTTGGCCAGCAGCACGCCGCCGGCGGTGCCAAAGCCGAAGGCGATGACGCCGAGGATGACGATCTTGATGGTGTTCAGCGTGAGGAACGTGGAGCCCTGGGTGGTCGCGCCGACCGTCAGGCCCAGGAAGATGGTGACGATGTTGCACAGCTCGTTCTGGGCGGTCTTGTTGATGCGCTCCACGACGCCGCAGACGCGCATCAGGTTGCCCAGCATCAGCATGCCCACCAGGGAAGCCGCGTCAGGCAGCAGCAGCGACACGATGATGGTCACCACGATCGGGAAGATGATCGTCTCGGTCTTGGAGACCTGCCGCAGCTGCGGCATGCGGATCATGCGCTCCTTCTTTGTGGTCAGTGCGCGCATAATCGGGGGCTGGATGACCGGCACCAGCGCCATATAGCTGTAGGCCGCCACGGCGATGGGGCCCAGCAGATGGGGCGCCAGCTTGGTGGTGACGAAGATGGCCGTCGGGCCGTCCGCGCCGCCGATGATGCCGATGGCGCCGGCCTGCTTGGCTTTGAACCCCAACAGCTTCGCGCCCAGGAAGGTCAGGAAGATGCCCAGCTGCGCGGCAGCGCCCAGCAGCAGGCTCTTCGGGTTGGCGATCAGGGGGGCAAAGTCGGTCATCGCGCCCACGCCCATGAAGATCAGCGGCGGGTAGATGCCCAGCTTCACGCCCATGTACAGGTAGTACAGCAGGCCGCCGTTGGCGGTTTGCAGCGCGGGCATCATGGTGCCGGTGGCCTCGTTGAAGCGCATCAGCACGTCGGTGGCGTCCTTGTTCAGACGGGCGGCCGCCGCCACGCCCTCTTCCATGGTGTTGAAGAAGGTGAAGGTGGGATGGGCCATCATGCCCGCCGCGGGCAGGTTCGCCAGCAGCATGCCGAAGGAGATGGGCAGCAGCAGCAGCGGCTCAAACTGTTTCACAATCGCCAGGTACAGCAGGAAGCAGGCCACGGCGATCATGGCATAGTTGCGCCACTCGAAGCCATTATCGGTAAAGCTCTTGGCGATACCGGTGGACTGGACAATCTTGCCCAGGCCCTGCAGGATGTTGATTTCAGGATCGGCGTCCTCCACGTTCGCGGCGGTCTCTGTCGCCGTCGTTTCCACCTGCTCGGCCACCTCCGGCTCGGCGGCATTCTCCGCCAGGGCCGTGAACACGGTCAGCAGGGCAAACAGCGCCAAAAGGCACGCCAGCGCGCGCATGGGGCTCGCCTTTTTCAATTTGGACATTGCGTCAAACCCTCCTTACCACTTTCAAATGACTCATTGAGATTGCTTCCATGCCGTCCTGGCCGGCCAACAGGCGGCAAAACCGCCGTTGCGCTTCGACGGCGCGAAGCAGCGTCGACAATCAGTTCAGTGAAAGCAGCACGTCGCCGGTATTGACGGTGGCGCCCTTGGTCACGTTCACGGAAGCCACGACGCCGTCGCGGGGCGCCATGATCTCGTTCTCCATCTTCATGGCCTCGAGGATGACCAGCACGTCGCCCTTTTTCACGCTCTGGCCGTTGGAGACCTTCACGTCGTTGATGTTGCCGGGCATGGGCGCCTTGATGGCTTCAGAGCCGGCGGGCGCGGCGGCAGCGGCCTTGGGGGCGGCGGGGGCAGCCTTGGGGGCGGGGGCCGCTACGGGAGCGGGCGCCGCCACGGGCGCGGCTGCGGGCGCGGCGGCAAACACGGGAGCGCCGCCGATTTCTTCGACTTCCACTTCATAGGCCTGACCATTCACGGTAATCGCAAACTTGCGCATTGTTGTTTCCTCCTAATTATATAAGTCCGTTATATATGAGGAATGAAGAATCGGTATTCGAGAACAGGCAAATCCTAATCCCTAATCCCTAATCCCTAATCCCTGATTTAAAACCGGTACACCTGCTCGGCTCTGCCGGCGCGGTTCCAGCCGGAGACCCGGCGCACCTTGCGCACCACCAGCTGCTTGTCGGAATCGGTGAAAGCGGCGATGGCGGCGGAGATCACGGCGATCAGCTCGGTGTCATCCGACACGTCCTCCACCACCGGCTCCGGCTCCTGCACGGGCGCGGGGGCAGGCGCGGCCGCCGCAGCTGCGGCAGCGGCTTCGGCCGCCTTGGCGGCTTCCTTCGCGGCGCCGCGACCGGTGATCGTGCGGATCAGCTTGCTCAGCAGCGTGATGCACACGATCAGGATCACCAGGCCGACGAACACGACCGCCATGCCGATGATCGCAACCGTCAAGCCGTACAAAATCACATTCATGTCGACGCCTCCTTACAGCGGCATGTTGCCGTGCTTCTTGGCGGGCTTGGCCTCGCGCTTGCCGGAGAGCATCTCCAGGGCGCTGGCCAGGATCTGGCGGGTCTGGGCGGGCTCGATCACGTCGTCCACATAGCCGGCCTTGGCGGCGTTCACGCCGTCTGCCACGTCGGCCATGTACCGGTTCTCCAGCTCCTCACGCTTGGCGAAGGGATCATCCGCGCCTTTGAGCTCGTCCGCGCAGTTCAGCTGCACGGCGATCTTCGGGGTCACGGCGCTGATCACGGCGCCCGGCCAGGCGTAGACCATGTCGCTGGCGGCGCGGGAAGCCATGGCGGCGTAGGCCATGCCCACGGCGTTGCCGGCGATCAGGGCGATGCGCACGTTGGAGGATTCGGTCAGCGCGTACATCAGCTGCGCGCCGGCGCGGGCCAGCTCGCCCTGGGGCGCGGTGGAGATCTTCATGCCCATGGAATCCACGATGGTGATCACCGGAATGGAGAAGCAGTCGCAGAAGGACGCGAAGCGGCTGGCCTTCTTGGCGCCGTAGACCGTGATGCGGCCCTCGTCCTTGGCGGGCTGGTTGGCGATGAAGCCCACGGTGCTGCCGCCGATCTTGCCGATGGCGGTGACCATGCTGGGGGCGAAGCCCTCGCTGAGCTCGATGATGTCGTTCATGTCGGCGATGCGGCGAATCACGTCGCGCACGTCCTCGACGGCATCGATGGCGTTCAGGTCGCCCAGCTCGCGGTTCACGTCGTCCACGGTATCGCCGAAGACCTCGTCCAGGTTGTTGGCGGGCAGCATGCCGGCCAGCTTGCGGGCCAAGGCGATGGCTTCCTCGTCGGTATCGACGGTCAGCTGGGCGACGCCGGAGCGCATGCTCGCCTGGGCGTGGGCCAGCTCTTCCATGTCAACGTCCTTGCCGGCGGCGGCGGAAACCACCTGCGGGCCGTTGACAAACAGAGCGCCGTTCTTGCTCATGATGGTGATGTCGCTCATGCCGGCGATGGCGGAGGCGATGCCGCCGCACTGGCCCAG
>CAMVBO010000271.1 GCA_947165745.1 uncultured Clostridia bacterium
GGGACGACGCCTATCTGGCCTCCGACGTGCCCGCGATCTTGAAATATACCCGCAGCGTCTACTACATCGGCAATATGCAGCTGGCGCGGCTTTCCCCCGGCAGCGTGACCTTCTACGACCTGAACGGCGACGAGATCGCCATCGAGCCCACCCGGATCACCTGGGACGCCGAGGCGGCGGAGAAGGGCGGCTACGAGCACTTTATGATCAAGGAGATCCATGAGCAGCCCGCCGCCGTGCGGGACACGCTGGCCAGTCTCATCAAGGACGGGCGGATCGACCTGACCGCCGCGTCTCTGACGGACGAGCTGCTCGCCTCCGTCACCAGCGTGCGCGTGGTGGCCTGCGGCTCCGCCTGGCACGTGGGCATGGCGGCCCAGTATGTGCTGGAGGACCTGGCGGAGCTGCCCGTGCGGGTGGAGCTGGCCTCGGAGTTCCGCTATCGCAAGCTGCTGCTGGACAAAAACGATCTGGTGCTGGTCATCAGCCAGTCCGGCGAGACCGCCGACAGCCTGGCCGCCCTGCGCGCTGCGAAGGCCGCCGGGGCGCGGACGCTGGCCCTGGTGAACGTGGTGGGCTCGACCATCGCCCGGGAGGCGGACAGCGTGCTGTACACCCTGGCGGGGCCGGAGATCGCCGTGGCTACCACCAAGGCCTATTCCGCCCAGCTGGCGGCGATGTACGCGCTGGCCGTGGCCTTCGGCCGGGCCAGGGGGCTGATCGACGAGGCCGCCTGCGCCCATTACGTGGAGGAGCTGAACGCCCTGCCGAACAAGATGGAGCGGGTGCTGGAGGACAAGGAGCGCATCCAGTGGTTCGCGGCGAAGTACGCCAGCGCCAGGGACGTGTTCTTCATCGGCCGGGGGCTGGACTACGCGGTCAGCCTGGAGGGCAGCCTGAAGATGAAGGAGATCAGCTACATCCACTCCGAGGCCTACGCCGCCGGCGAATTGAAACACGGCACCATCAGCCTGATCGAAAACGGCACGTTGGTGATCGGCGTGCTGACCCAGGACGATTTGTTTGAAAAGACCATCAGCAACATGGTGGAGTGCAAGGCCAGGGGCGCGTACCTGATGGGGCTGACCAGCTACGGCCACTACAGCGTGGAGGACACCGCCGACTTCACTGTCTACATCCCCAAGGCCGACCAGCACTTCATGGGCAGCCTGGCCGTGATCCCGCTGCAGCTGCTGGGCTATTACACCTCCGTCGCCCGGGGCCTGGACGTGGACAAGCCCAGGAACCTGGCCAAGAGCGTGACGGTGGAGTGAGGCGTTATGAACCTGGACGGCCCGGCTTGAGCAGAAGATGAAGCCCCGCCGGGGATGGTTCCACGGCGGGGTTTTGCTCAATTGCTGTTCTCTCTCACCCTCAAAAAGTCCCCGGCCTCCACGCCCTCCGGCGCGTCCATGTCGTAGAGCGCCATGGGCACCGTCGCCTCGTCCAGGGGAGTGCCGTCCGCGTCGGTGAAATTCGCGGCGGGGAAGGACAGGCCGAGGCGGTTCGGGGACAACACCTCGATGACGTCCCCGGCGCGGAAGCGGTTGCGCAGCGCTATGCGGATCCGCCCGCTGTCCAGGCGCTCCGCCACCGTGCCCACGAACACGCAGTCCTGCCGATACACGCCGTCGTCCGGGGCGTGTTTTTTCATCGCGCCGAAGTAGAACCCGGAGGCGTAGGCCCGGTGGCTGGCGGCGTTCAGCTCGCCTTGCAGCGCGGCAATGGATGCCGGGGTGGCTGTGCCGCCCAAAATCCCGTCGATGCGCCGCCGGTAAGCATTTGTCACCGTGGCCACATAGTAGGGCGACTTCATCCGCCCCTCCAGCTTGAAGGACGTGACGCCCGCGTCGATGATTTGGTCGAGGAAGTCCAGGCAGTTCAGGTCAAAGGAGCTCAATATCGTCGTGCCGTTCCCGTCCTCCTCCACGGGGAAATACTCCCCCGGGCGCTTTTCCTCCATCAGCGCGTAATTCCAGCGGCAGGACTGGGCGCAGGCGCCACGGTTGGCGCTGCGGCCGGTGAGATAGGCGCTGATCATGCACCGACCGGAGTAGGCCATGCACATCGCGCCGTGGACAAAGGCCTCCAGCTCCAGCGCCGGCGGCGTCTTGGCGCGCAGCTCCGCGATCTCATCCAGCGTCATCTCCCGGCCCAGCACCACCCGCGTGGCGCCCATGTCGAAGTAGGCCCGGGCGGCAGCGTAGTTCAGGCAGTTGGCCTGGGTGCTGACGTGGATCGGCAGCCCCGGCGCGGCCCTGCGCATGGCGGCGATGGCCCCCAGGTCCGCCACGATGGCCCCGTCCGCGCCCAAGTCAAACAGCGCCCGGGCATAGTCGCCCAGGGCGCCGATCTCGCTGTTGGTGGGAAAGGCGTTCACGGTCACATAGACCTTTCGGCCCAGCGCGTGGGTCTCACGCGCTGCGGCCGCCAGCGTGTCCATGGAAAAGCCCGCCGAACCGGCGCGCAGCTGGAGCTTTGGCCCACCCACGTACACCGCGTCCGCGCCGAAGCGAAGCGCCGCGCGCAGCGCCTCCATCGACCCGGCGGGAGAGAGGAGTTCATACTGTTTGTTCATATTCTGTGCCTGGCGTCAGGTGTGGAGAGTGGAGTGTGGAGAATGGAGTATGGGTGAGTGGTGTTGGCTTGGGGCAGGGCGTAAAGACAGGTGAATATCAATCACATCATGTATAGATCCTTCGCTGCGCTCAGGATGACACCGTTGTGGTCCCTGTCATCCTGAGCGAAGCGTAGGATCTGTGCGTCATGTCCGAGAAAACGCCTTGAACGGAGCGTTCATATCGCGTCGCGCCAGCGGGCACTCCATAACTCCACACTCCACTCTCCACACTCCACTCTCATCAATCCTCGTCGTCCTCCGGGATATACGTCACGTCGTCCCAATCCTCGGGCCGCAGGCCGATGTTGCTGCGCGCGCCCTCGATATTGGGGTTCAGATAGGTCTCAAACAGCCAGTTGGCGTAGCTGGCCACGATCAGCTTGTTGAAGGCCACCAGCCACACCAGGTACAAGAGCGCCACGATGCCCAGGATCTGCCACTGGATGCTGGGGATCAGCAGCCCCAGCCCGATGCCCACGGCGGGCACCGCGAAGGTGAGCAGCTTGATCAGCACCGCGAAGGGCAGCTTGGCCACGCTGAGAAGCACAGAGTTGCGGATCACGTCCCGGGTCTTCAGCTCGTAGGTGATCAGCATCGGATAGACCAGCATGCTCGCCAGCGCCCAGATGATGCCCACCAGCATCAGCAGCCCCAGCGGCACCACGTAGATCATGCTGTTCTGGATCATGCTGCCGTAAAAGCGCCAGCCGGTGAACAGCACGAAGGGCATCACGCCGTCGATCAGCGACATGATCAGCGCCTGCTTCCAGTTGGCCTTCACCGCGTCCTTGAAATCGCTGAGCACAAAGCTGTGCTCGTCCCGCGCCCAGTTGCGCAGCACGTAGCTGACGCCCGCGTTGAAGGGGCCGGTGATGGCTATGCAGGGGATCATCACCATCAGCCAGGTGAACACCAGCCCGGTCATCTGGTCCACGGTGCCGCCCTCCGGCAGGTTCACCAGCGCCAGGGCGTTGATCACCGTCCAGACGATGGCCGGGATCCAGGCGATCATGTACAGCAGGTTCACGCCGAACAGCGCGCTCCAGCGCACCTTCA
>CAMVBO010000272.1 GCA_947165745.1 uncultured Clostridia bacterium
TTGCTGACCCGTCCTACGGTACTGCGGCAGTGCGCGCGCAGAATGAAGAGCGCCGCCGCTTTTACTTCGGAAATCTTGACGCTTACCGTATGGTGGCGAATCGTGAATTCCAAGCGCCGTTTACTGTCCCGAAACAGTATTGGCGCATGGATCCTTACGACAACCAACTCGGAGAAATCGAGACGGACAAGCGTGGCTTGCGCAGCTATGAATTTGAGCGCAGCAAAGAAATTCTCCTGTGCGAGGAGCAAGAGGAGGCTATAGGATGAATGTGCTATCCGGCCTGGAGCCAAAAAACGTTTTTCACTTTTTTGAGCAGATCTGCGCCATCCCCCACGGGTCCTATCACACGAAGGCCATCAGCGACTATCTGGTCGCCTTCGCCAAAGAGCGCGGGCTGAAGTACCGCCAGGACGAGGCCAACAACGTCATCATCTGGAAGGACGCAACGCCGGGTTACGAAAACGCCCCCACGGTGCTGCTGCAGGGACATATGGACATGGTCTGCGAGAAGGATCCGGACTGCGCCAAGGACATGGAGACGGAGAGTCTCGACCTGTTCGTGGACGGTGACGAGGTCGGCGCCCGGGGCACCACTCTGGGCGGGGACGACGGCATCGCCGTGGCGATGGGCCTTGCGATCCTGGACGCGGACGATATCGCCCACGGACCGCTGGAGTGCCTGTTCACCGTGGACGAGGAGGTGGGCATGATCGGCGCCCGCGCGCTGGACGCCTCCGACCTCAAGGCAAAGTACATGATCAACATCGACTCCGAGGAGGAGAAGGTGCTGACCGTCAGCTGTGCCGGCTCGACCCGCGCGGTGTGCACCCTTCCCGTGAAGCGCGAGCCCTTCGCCGGCGAGACCTTCACCCTGACGGTGGATGGGCTGATCGGCGGCCACTCCGGCGAGGAGATCCACAAGGGCCGCGCCAATTCCAACATCCTCATGGGCCGCGCGCTCTATGAGCTTTCGGAGAAGACCGAAGTGCGCATCGTGGACGTACGCGGCGGCACCAAGGACAACGCCATCCCGCGGGACGCCTCCGCGGTGATCACCGTGGCGAACGCCGCAGCAGCGCAGCGCGTCGTGACCGAGCTGGACGCGGCGCTCAAGGGCGAGTTCCACACCGCGGACAGCGGCGTATCCGTGCGTCTTTCCCCCGCGGAGGCCGCCGGCCCCGCGCTGGACGCGGACAGCACCCGCCGCGTGATCTGCTTTCTGTTCTGCGCGCCCAACGGCGTGCAGATGATGAGCGCCGAGGTGCCGGGGCTGGTGCAGACCTCCCTCAACCTGGGTCAGGTGTTCTCCGAGGAGGACAAGGTGACGGCCCGCTTCATGGTGCGCTCCAGCGTCAACTCCCAGAAGGACGAGACCACCGAGCGCGTGGCGGCGCTGACCAAAGCCCTGGGTGGCAGCATCGAGATCCCCGCGTCCTACTCCGCGTGGGAGTACCGGCCCGACTCCCCGCTGCGCGACGTCACGGTGGAGGCCTTCCGCGCCGTCTACGGTGAGGAGCCGACCATTGCGGCGCTCCACGCGGGACTGGAGTGCGGCATCCTCTCCGGCAAGATGCCGGAGCTGGACTGCATCTCCTTCGGCCCTGACCTGACCAACATCCATACGCCGCGGGAGCGGCTGCACATCGCCTCCACCCGGCGCGTGTGGCAGCTGACGCTGGAGACCCTCAAGCGCATTCGTTGAACAGGAGACAAGCATGGCGAATCAAAAGAACAAAACTTCGATCATTTTCACCGGCGACATCGGCTTTGACCGCTACATGGACCGGCGGTGGGAGGACGAGAACCTGCTCTCCCAGCCGCTGCTGGACTTCTTCCACAGCGCGGATCACGTAGTGGCCAACGTGGAGGGCCCGCTCATCGACGCGGAGGACAACGGAAGCCACGGTGTGTTCTTCCACAGCATGAGTCCCGAGGTGACACAGGTGCTCCGGCGCATCGGCGCGGACATCTGGTCCATCGGCAACAACCACACCATGGACGCCGGCCGCGAGGGCCTGGTGAACACGCGCGCCCTGGCGGCGCAGCTGGGCTGCCGGACGATCGGCGCCGGTCTCAACGAGGTGGAGGCATCCGAGCCGGTTTACCTGGATGAGGCGGGCGGCATCGGCATGTTTGGTGTGGCGTATCTGTCGGAGTGCATCCCTGCCACCGCCACCGAGCCGGGCATTTTCCGCTGGAACGATATGGAGTACATAGCAAAGCGCATCGCGGAGGTCAAGGGCAAGTGCCGCTGGTGCGTGGTCGTCTCCCACGGCGGCGAGGAGTTCACCAGCCTGCCCAATCCCTACACCAGGGATCGGTATCTGAAGTTCCTGGAGCTGGGCGCTGACGTGGTGGTGGCGCACCACCCCCACGTGCCGGAGAATTACGAGCTGTTTGACAACGGCAAGGCGATCTTCTACTCCCTGGGCAACTTCATCTTCGATACCAACTATCAGCGCGTGCACCAGTACACCGACGTGGGCGTACTGCTCAAGCTGATCTTTACCGAGGAGAAGCTGGATTTTGAGGCGACAGGTCTGCAGATCGTCCGCGGCGACGAGCGCATCGACGTCGCGCCGCTGCCGGACATCTTCACCGACGTCTGCGAAGAGGAATACCGCCTGCTGGCCCCGCTGAACGCCAAGGCCTTCGACACGGAAAACCGCCGGACGCTGTGCTATCTGGAGCCCGAGCGCTTCACCAACGCTCCGGAGGAGGTCTGGAACGCGTACTACAACAGCACCGAACCGGACGGCTACTACGAGGGCGAACACATGGACTTCCACATCATCGCACCCTTTGCGGCCACCGCGGCAGAGGGCGCCTGGAAGCGAAGCACGCTGGAGAAGGTCAAGCAGTATATCCTGCGCCAGCTGTAAACAGCAAAAAAGAACAGGGAAGGGGGTCTGCCCACAGCGGCAGGCCCCCTTCTTTTTTTTTCAGCTGTGTGCAGGTTCACCATTTCGCCTTTTTAGCAAAGACAAATACAAGCTTATAGAGTTATTGATAGAACGATAAATCAGAAGAACAATCACTTTTATAGATATTAGAACCTGAGCTTCCTGATTTTTTCTCACTCAAATAGCTTTTTCAGAGCGACTGGTGAATCCGGCCGCTCTTTTTTGCGTTCATATATACATCCTTAAACATCCGTTTCATGCCACCCCCAACAATGACGTTATACGGCATTACTAATCCATCTGATATGATCACGTCCCTGAATGGCATAAACGTTGCCTCAAGTATCCATGGCATTGGCGCTCCATAAAACATCTCTTCCCAGCTCGATATGATGCCGCTCACCTGATATACTTCTTCATTTTCCAGAGAAATGAAGATCGTACCCTTCTTCAGATGCCGCTCCATCAAAAACTTACCCTGTATCCGTCGTTTCCAGCTTCGTACGATCTCCTTGTATTCTTCCGGAAGATCGTCGTTTACTTTCAAGTAGTCATCTATGGCAGTTACATCAGACCACAGCCTGTCCGCTACCTTTTTCACTTCTGCCGGATCCAGGCCCTTTTTTTCAGTGATGTTCTTAAGTTTACTGCTGGTCCGATACTTCCTGTTCACAAAGTCCAGCAGCGGAAGTGAGTATTCCGGGCCTCGTGACACCAGTGTCCGGGCCTTCGGAAACCAGCATTCCGGGAAATAGGAAAC
>CAMVBO010000273.1 GCA_947165745.1 uncultured Clostridia bacterium
CGTGGTGGACTTCGACGAGAACATGAAGCCCGTGCCCATGCTGGCGGACAACTGGACCCACGAGGGCAAGACCTGGACCTTCAACCTGCGCAGCGGCATACAGTTCCACAACGGCTATGAGCTCTCCGCCTACGACGTGGTGCGCTCCTATCAGGCGCTGAATATGGCGGGGGAGTCGAACCCCTACTACGCCCGGCTGCAGATGATTTCCAGCATGGAGGCTACCGATATCTACGTGTTGACGGTGGACGCAAAGAACACCAGCCTGCTGACGCTGTACGCCATGGCCTTTCCCGTCATGCAGTATGAGACGCTGGGCGACGAGGTGCCCCGGGGCACCGGCCCCTATTGGTTCATCCAGCACGACGACGCCGGCACCGTGCGCCTGGAGGCCAACCCCCTCTGGTGGAAGAAGCAGCCGGGGATCACCAGTATCCTGCTCAAGAAATTCGATGTGGCCGGCGACGCCATCGAGGCCATCCGCACCAAGCAGATCGATATGCTGTCCACCACCAGCCCCAAGGCTTCGCTGAGCCGCAAGCTCTCCGGCCTCACCAGCATGGACTATCCCACGCTGACCTATGAGATGCTGGTGCCGAATTTGAGCGAGGAATCCTCGATCCTGTCCAACCTGGACGTGCGCATGGCGGTGATGTACGCGCTGGATCGCTCCATCCTGGCCTCCAACGCCTATCTGGACATGGCCATACAGTGCGAGGTGCCCCTGGTGCCCACGTCCTGGCTGTACGAAAGCCAGAGCGCCATCTACTACTACAGCCCAGAGCGCGCCCTGCAGCTGATGCACAACGCCGGTTGGGTGGACATGACCGGCGACGGCACGCTGAACAAGCGCAACGGCATCATGCTGGTGGAGCCCAGCATCCGCCTGGTCACCTACAATGAACCCACCGGCAACATCCGCGAAAACGCCGCCTATCTGATCAAGGATTATCTGGACGCGGTGGGCTTCAACGTGCGGGTGTCCGTGCTGGACAAGAGCGACTGCCGCGATGCCATTCGGCACCACAATTACGATCTGGCGCTGATCGGCGTGAATCTGAGCGAGGTGCCGAACATTGCCGCCGTTCTGGAGACCAAAGGCGCGCTCAACTATAACCGCTACAGCAACGAGGAGATGGACCAGCTGATCGCCCGCGCCCGTTCCGCCGCCGACGAGGCCACGCTTGAGAAGGCCTACAGCGACATCCAGATGACCGTGGTGCGCCGCCTGCCCATCATGGGGCTGCTGTTCCGCACCGGCACCGTGCTTTCCACCCGCTCCATCGGCGGCCTGAACAGCCTGCGCGCCTATGACAACTTCAACGGGCTGGAGTTTTTGAGCCGGGAATAGGGGACAAGGAACAGGAACAGTGCTGCTGTTGCCGTTTTCCACAGGACGGGGGCGCGCTGTATTATCGCCCGTTGTTGTTCCCGTAACTTGCCGTGATGAACCAAAAAACGCGGGGTGGCTCATGCCACCCCGCGTTTTTGTCGCGCGAATCAATCCTTGAACAGCATCGGCAGGAAGTCGTGGATGCACCTGCGCCAGACCGTCCAGTCGTGGGTGCCGGGGAAGGTGCGGCGGATCATCTCCACGGGCTTTTCCTTCAGCAGCTCGTCCTCCTCCAGGAAGCGATCGAAGAACTGATCCTCGGTGCCCATGGCGCGGTAAAACACCTTGAAGCTCGCCTTGAACTTCTCGCCGTCGTCCAGCAGCTTCAAATGCTCCTGGGACACGCCCGGCCAGGGGGAGCGCAGGAACCCGCTGAACAGGCCCACCCAGCCGAACAGCTCGGGATGGGTGAGGGTGACCAGGCTGGTCTGGAAGCTGCCCATGCTCAGGCCGGCCATGGCGCGGTGCCACTTGTCGGTCAGCACCGGATAGCGCCCCTCGATGAAGGGAATCAGGTCCTCCAGCAGGATGCGGGGGAACAGCTCCGCCGCGTGCACCTTCGCGTCGCCCTCGCCGTCGCCGCGCTGGGCCATGCCGTTGCCCATCACGATCAGCATCTCGGCCATCCGGCCGTCGGCGATCAGCCTGTCCGCGATGCGGGCCAGGTGCCCCTGGTAGACCCAGCCGATCTCGTTTTCGCCGTAGCCGTGCTGCAGATACAGCACGGGATATTTTTTGCAGGGATCGAAGTTGGCCGGCGCGTAGACCAAGCAGACCTCGTGCTTGCCCGTGACGGAGGAGGGGTACAGGTGCCGGGTCACGGAGCCGTGGGCCACGCCATCCAAGTCGTTCCATTCCGTTTCGCCGGGCACGGGAATGTCGATGTAATTCATCGGACGGCAGCAGCCATAGCCAATGGGCAGGTAGGGGCACAGCACATCCGCGCCGTCCACCATCACGAAGATATACTTGAAGCCCCGCCCCAGATCCACGACGCCCTCCCACATGGTGTCCGACGCCCGGGAAAGGGGCACATGGAAGCCGTAGAACATGTCGATGGCGACTTCCTTGGCGTTGGGGGCCTTGATGCGGAACTTTACGCGGCCATCGTCCAGCACCTCGAAGCCCTGGTCGCCGTCGCGATCCGGCTCGCCAAAGTAGGGGTCAAAAGAGATGGCGCAATCCAGCGGCTGCTTGCTCATGGGTATACCCTCCTTGCATTTTCTGTCGTCATTCTAACAGAAAAAATACCGGCAAACAACAAAAAACGAAAAATTCGCAAGGAGTGAGAAGCCAATTCATCGGAAATGGGAAATAAAAAAGCCTTCCTGAAACAGGAAGGCAGTTTTTTGTCACTGGCCTGTGCCGATCTGGAACGTGAAGAATCCCCGTCCCACGGGCTCGGGCGTGGCCAGCGTCACGCGCCATAGGGGGCTTCCGGCGGGATCGCCCGCGGGGAAGAGCGCGTTCAGTGGCGCGATGTCGCAGGCGAGGCTTCCCTCCCAGCGCAAATCCACCGGGCCGAGGCGCACGCCGCCGCCGGAGCCCCCGGCGTCCACGAGCCGCTCCGGCTTCTGGGGCGTGATGAATCGGAAGGCGATGGGCGCGGGCGCCTCCAGGTCGAAGGCGTCCACCAGGCGCAGGGCACCGTCGTCCCGCAGCACCATGGCCGTGCGCTGTACAGAACGTACTCCGGCTCTGGCGGGGTAGGCTCCCGTCAGGTCGACGCTCATCTGCTCGCCGTCGGGCCTCGCCTCGAAGTCCGCCGGGCACACGTCGCCGCCGAAGGCCGCCTCGGGGGTGTGCTCGCCGGGGGCGTCAAGCTGGGCGAAGGGACCGATCAGCGGCGTGCCCGCCGCGCCGGGAATTTCCACCAATACGGGCTTTTCCCCGGCGAACAGGATCAGGCTCCCCGCGTTGCCCCGGCCGCCGCCGGTGTGCATGGCGCAGGTGAGCCCGCCGAAGCGGGACAGCATCAGCCGGTTGCGGGCGGTCGCGGCGTGCTTCAGCCGGGGCGGCCGGCTGGCCTCCGCCGAGAGCATCGGCGCGCAGGACAGATCCAGCGCCCGGCCCGTCACCGTGGCCGAGGCCCGCTTGCGCGCCCGGTGCAGCCGCGCGCCCAGGGCGGTGAGCGCCTCGTCGTTCGCGGCCAGGCCCACCCGGAACAGCTCCTGCCCGGAGATGGCCGGGCGCATGTCCCCGGTGACGGCGTCGGCGAAGACATCCCCTTCCAGCCAGGGAAACAGCAGTCCGTCCAGCCAGTCCGGGG
>CAMVBO010000274.1 GCA_947165745.1 uncultured Clostridia bacterium
CTTTGAGTTCTACCGCGCGCGGATGCTGTTTCCGGACGCGCGGCCCAACGCCGCCCACGAGGCGCTGTTCCGGCTGGAGCGGGCGGGGAAGCTGCGGGGCCTGGTGACCCAGAACATCGACGGCCTGCACAAGCGGGCGGGGAACCGGCTGGTGTACGAGGTGCACGGCAGCGTGTGGGAGAATTACTGCATGGACTGCAACGCCTTCTACGGCTTGGAAAAGGTGCTGAATAGCGAGGGCATCCCCCGGTGCGCGCGCTGCGGCGGGGTGGTGAAGCCCTGGGTGGTGCTCTACGGCGAGGCCCCGGACAAGTACACCTGCATGGGCGCCTGCCGGGAGATTTCAAACTGCGACACGCTGATCGTCGCGGGCACGTCCCTGGCCGTGGAGCCGGCGGCCTCCTTCCTGGACTACTTCCATGGCAAACATCTGGTGGTAATCAACCGGGAGCCCACCCCCGCCGACGAGCGGGCCGAGCTGGTGATCCGAGGCGATGTGACGGAGGCGCTGGGGAATATAAAGGTATAATCCAAGGGGCTGTCTCAGAGTTGAGACAGCCCCATCGTGGTATCATCAAAGCCTTCCCCAATGGGGAAGGCTTTTGGCGCGTCGCCGCCGGGGCCTTTTTGTCAGAACCCCAGACTATCGTTCACCAGCACCACGTGGATCCTGTCCGGGTGCCGGGAGAAGCGGGTGATGAGGAACTGGCAGCAGATGGTGTCCGGGGACTTGCAGTCCATGCAGGCGCCCGTCTTGCAGCAGGGGGTGTTCAACCCGAAGCGCTGGGCGTTGGTGGGTGCGGCCACGTTGCGGGCCCGTTTCATGGCGGCGTCCAGGTCGGGGCAGACCTTGTTCATGCCCACGACGAACACCACCTTCTTCGGCCCCTGGCAGATGGCGGAGACCCGGTTGGCGTTGCCGTCGATGTTTACCATGATGCCGTCCTGGGTGATGGCGTTGGCGCTGGAGATGAACACGTCCGCGTCGTAGGCGGCCAGCATCGCGGCCCGCTTGTCCTCGTATTCGTCCCGGTCGATGAAGTTGTAGTTGCCGTCCTTCAGCGCGTCCACCAGGCCGATCTCATGGGCGCTCATGGCGCCGCCCATGGTGACGCTCGCGCCTTCGCCGATCAGCGACAGAGCGATCCGCCTGGCTTCCTCCCTGCTGCCGGCGTAATAGCCGGACATGTTGCGCGACTCCAGCCCCTTGATGACCTTCTGGGCCAGCAGGATGTTGCGCTTGGTGATCATCTCATTCATATCAGCACCTCCGCGGCTTTTTCTCAATTGTAACACAGAATTGGCGCGCTTTCAACGCGAAAGGCGCGAAAAAACGTCCGGTCTGGCGACAACCTCGCAACGATTCACCCCGTAATAGCGCAGCCGCTCCAGCACCTCCCCGTCGATCACCTCGCCGCACACGGCGATGGGCACGCAGGGTGGGCAGTTGAGCGCGGGCGCGGCCAGCACGCGGCCCAGGCAGGCCCCCGCGGGCAGGCTCTCCCGGGGCGCGAAGGCGGCCTGGCGCACGGACATGGCCGCGAAGGGGGCATGGTAGGCGGGGGCGCTCTGCGCCAGCGCCGGGCGGCGGGGGATAGCCAGCAGCGCATCCTTCAGCCGGGCGAGGCCGCCTTCGCCATTGGCGGGCGCGGGCATCAGCGTGAGATAATCCGGGTCGTGAAATTCGCTGGCAATCCCGGCCGCCGCCAGCCGCTCCGCCAGCGCGTCGCCGGTGTAGCCAAAGGGCCTGGCGGACACCGTCAGCTTCATGGGCTCGTCGCCCACGAGCGCATAGCCGTGCGCCGCGAGCGCCGATTTCAGCGCCTTAAGCTTCGGCAGGAAGCCCGCGAGCGCCTCCGTGAACCCCTGCAGATACCGGTTGCAGGCGTCCAGCGATTGCAGGATCAGCCAGGACGGGCTGGAGGAGCCAAACAGCGCCAGCGCCCCCTTGACCCGCGCGGGGTCGAGGCCCAGCCGGGAATGGGCGTGCAGGTAGGCCGCGCCGGTGAGGGCGGGCAGCGTCTTGTGGGCGGAATCGCAGCACAGGTCCGCACCCAGGTCCATCGGGTGGCGGGAGCCGCCGGGCAGGAATTTCAAATACGCTCCGTGGGCGTTGTCCACCAGCAGCAGCGCGCCATGGCGGTGGCAGACCCCGGCGATGGCTTCAATGTCGGCCACATGGCCCAGGTAGTCCGGGCTGGTGATATACACCGCCCGGCAGCGGCCTTCCAGCCGCGCCAGCGCCTCGTCCACGGCCTTTGCGGACACCGCGCAGCTGTGATAGGCCTCCCCGGGGCCGGGGTTCAGCCAGGCCACGTCGAAATCCAGCAGCGCGGCGGCGCTCAAAAACGCCCGGTGGGCGTTGCGCCCCGCGAGGACGACAGGGCGGGGAACGCCCCCATCCGCCGCCGAAGCCCGGGCCCCTTCCATAGAAGGGGAAATCTCCTGGCACAGCGCCAGCATCGCCCGGATGGCCAGGGAGCTGCCCTCGCAGGAGTAATAGGTGTGCGCGCCAAAAAGCGCCGAGGCGTGCTTTTCGCTCTCGGCGATGATGCCGTCCGTCGCGTACAGCTCGCCCGCGCCGTCGATCTCGGTGATGTCCAGCGCCTCGCAGCCCAGGGGCCCCGCGCCCTTGTGCCCGGGCATGTGCATGCGTACAGCGCCGGATTCGGCGTAGTTCCTGACAAAATCCAGGATGGGGGTTGTAATCATCGCTTTTCCTCAAAGGGGGGATTAATTAGGAATGAGGAATTCCTGATTCTTTTATTCCTCGCCAAATTGCTTGTCGATCGCCACCATGATGGCGCATTCCATGCGCTTCTTGAACAGCTCGCAGCCGTATTTGTACACGCCGGTGACGCTGCCGGTGGCGTGCCAGGCGTTGGCGGCGCAGCCGCCGGAGCAGTAAAGCCTCGCCCAGCAGTCCCGGCACTCGGGGCGGGCGTAGACATTGCAGGCGGCGAACTCGGCTTGGCGTTCATGGTTGGTGACGCCCTGCCAGATGTCGCCCAGCTTGAAGCGCTCCTCGCCCACGAACTGGTGGCAGGGATACAGATCGCCCCAGGGGGTGACGGCCATGTATTCCGTGCCGCTGCCGCAGCCGGAGATGCGCTTGTAGATGCAGGGCCCGCCGGTGAGGTCGATCATGTAGTGGTAGAAGGTGAAGGGGCGGCCTTCCCGGCGGCGCTGGATCATCAGTTTCGCCAGGTCCTCATACTGCTTCAGCACGATGGGCAGGTCCTCCCGGGTCAGCGCGGCGGGGTCGCCCTCGGCGCACACCACCGGCTCCATGGAAAGCTCCGTGAAGCCCAGATCCAGCATGGCCTGGATGTCCTTCAAAAAGTCCGGGTTGGCGTGGGTGAAGGTGCCGCGCATGTAGTAGTTCTTGCCGCCGCGCTTTTCCACGAACCGCTGGAACTTGGGCACGATCCGCTCCCAGCTGCCGTTGCCGGCGTAGTCCACCCGGCAGGCGTCGTGGATTTCCTTGCGCCCGTCCAGGCTCAGCACCACGTTGTGGCACTCCTTGTTGGCAAAGTCGATCACGTCGTCGTCCACCAGCATGCCGTTGGTGGTGAGGGTGAAGCGGAAGTGCTTGCCCTTTTCCTGCTCGATGGACCGGGCGTAGGCCACCAGGCGCTTTACCACG
>CAMVBO010000275.1 GCA_947165745.1 uncultured Clostridia bacterium
CCTGATCCTTCCAGTCATCCTCCGGGATCAACGTGATCATCTGCTCGATGACAGAGCCCTCGCGGAGCAGGTAATCAGGGAGCAGCAGCTCGGTGTAGTCCTCAATCTTCTGGAACATGCCGGGCAGGATGCTGTTCAGGGCATTGCACTGCACGATCAGCAGATATTTGAACAGCTCCTCTTCCTGGTTGGCATCCTTCAGCTGATAGACCTTCTCCATGTTCAGGCCGTCCAGCTCCAGATGGATCGCCTCCGCCAGAATCTGCGGACGGAAGCGGCCCTCATCATCCGTGAAAACGCGGATGTGCGAAGGCAGATAACCGTTGACCTCCATGAATCGCAGAGCGGCAAAACGGTTGAACCAGGTATAGGCCACTTCTTCCATGACCTGCTGGTAACCCTTCTCCTGGACACGGCGAATCAAGGCCTGCCGCTGACGTTTTTCTGCAGCCGTCAGCAGATAGCCATTCACGCTGTACGCATTGGGATCGCCCATATCCTTGTCGGTGATGCCATACACAGCGGCGCGCTTGGACACGCGATCGATCAACTCCCGCCGTGCCCACACCGCGTATTTCTTGATTGCGTTCTTATCCATGAGTACACCTCGCAACTCTGCTCTGCATAACTTCTGCCACTCAGATTCAAAATAGGAACATCAGCTCAGTTTGATGCCATCACAGCTGCGCAACAGCTGCTTCATATTGGTACGGATCTTCTCGACGTAAGCATCAATTTCTTCCTCGGTCTCCAATGTCCTGGCCGGGAATATGGCCTGACGATGAATGGTTTTATAAATCTTTTTAGGCTGTTCTTTCATGAGGGAATTACCACCGAAAGCAGGCTCCACTGGTATCCTGGGCTTTGGAGGATTGACAATCTTCTCTATCTTTTCCAGCGTGGTATCTTTGTACTGCCACATGGGCGGGATCAAACCGTCCAGCAGCGCCAATTCTGTTGTCACGGCAATCTGCTGTTTCTTCTGGTCGTAGAAGGTGTCCGCCGTAGCTGATACGCTGCGAGCATTCAGGTTATCACCGGCGGTCTGATGGATATCCGCCATGCACTGTTGTACAATGTCCAGCAGGTCGTCGCGCTTTTCATCAAGCATGGCATCGTGACTGGCCTTTACCCTGGCCATCAGCTCGTTCAGCTCCGGCAGGCGGCTGTAATCAAACCTGGCCCCGGACTGTACCATGGTGATCAGGCGGAGGCGGTTAAGGTCAGCATTGGCTTCGGTATCCTTGGCGATATAGTCCAGGTCATGGCGGAGACTCTGCTCAAAGCGCACGGCGGAGTCAAACAGCGTGACGCGGGACTTGAAGAATTCCTCCACATCCTGCATGGCTTCATGCATGTCGTAAAGATCGTCTTCGCGCTCAATGACCCGGCGGATCAGGGCGATGTTGTCATTCTGCTGGAGCAGCACGTCCTTCACCAGCGCGATGGCCTTGTCCACCTTGGCCTGATCCGGATACTTGTGTCCCTGATACCTGGCCAGCAGATCGGTATAATGCTGAAGCTCGCCAGTGAAGGCCTCCACGATATAGCGAATCAGGCCGTCCTCATCCTCCGGCACATTCATCCTCTCCGGGAAGAAGTCCCTCAGGAACTCGCGCACCTCACGGATATCCTGCACGCGCGGTGTCTGGCGCTTTGAGATCGTCGTCCTGCCAATCTCGGTCCTTTTACGCAGCATGTCCGGCAGCTTCGGATTATCCGGCTGTATCGTCGCGCCGCCGTATTTTATGGTCACCTTCTGTTGCTGGATCAGCATGGCTACTACAGCAGCGATGTCGATCTCGCGCCAGCCGTAGGGCTTGGCCTGGTAGCGCTTCTGCACATCGTCCATGGTGGTGTTGCGGTTCATGTTGTGCTGCACTTCCAGGAATTCCTCCACCTTTGCAGCAGCGTCTCGGTTGGGCTCCGTCCCCTCAATGGAAATCTCCGTGCCCCGCAGGATGGAGATAACATCGTCATCCGTCTCGGCAAACTTCGTGATAAGCCCCAGGTCACTGTAAACATGAGAGACCAGATACTCCAGCGCCTGATCGATGACGCTGCGGGCGCGGGCCTGCCTGACCTTCAGGTCCCGCTTCTCCGTATCGTTCTCGGAAACGGACACATTGCCAGGGCGGATATCAATAGACTCGCCATCCACATAGAACCGGCCTGTGGCAATCGCCTCCGCCAGGAAGGCGGCAGCACGCATCTCATAATTTGCGGCCTCGTCCTGCTGATCTCGAATGATGTCCTGCACCGACTTGGGCAGCTGGCTGACGTTGCGGCCCTTTACATACTTGCGGATCTTCATCGCACTTTCCAGCGATTCGTAATAGGGGTTGTCCGCCAGGACGATGATGGCCTGCCCCGTGGATTCGGTCACCAGTCGCATTTCTGTCTTCTCCACTGGGTCGGAGGCCGCCGTCAGCACGCGAAGCAGCATGCCGCCAGTCAGCACACCGTTGGGCTGACCATCCACCATCTGATCGAACGAGAAGTCGTACCGGCCTGAATAGCGATATTTCTTTGCCGTATAGATATCCGCGAACAGCATCTGAGAGATGCTGCGAATGATATCAGAGTTCGGCACCGCGGTATTTCTGATCTCCCGCTGAATATCCTGCTCCTCGTCGGTCAGGAAGTTATAGGTGTCGCCGGTGCGCCCAATATAGTTCTGGCTGAGCAGGCGGTCGAGGGACCCGCGCACCTGTTCCCGCATGGTGATCTTATCCAGTCGAATATCATCAGCCATCAGGATGACAATGTTATCCAGATTGGCCTTTACGTCATCTACATATCGAATGAGGTACAGAAGCTTCAGCACATTCACATCCTGCGGCTCGATGCCGTTGCCGTCATCAGCGGCACGCTGGCAGCGCTCGATCACGCGGCGGATGGAACTGTCCAGGAAGCCATGGACGGTATCATAGAACAGATAGAACGGGGCCAGGGCGTACTCGTCTTTGTCCTCGATCTTCTGCGCCGCCTCCTGGAAACCGGAGAGCATGGAGCGCTCACCGCCGGACAGGTGTTTTCCCGAATTGCCGTGCTTGCGGATCTCGGCAAAGACCTTCTGCATAAGGATGAACTGATACGGCACGAAGGGAAAATTCCGCGCGAATTCGCCGGGGCCGTTGAAGCCCTTGATATCCAATACAGCATCCGTAAAGGAGAACAGGTTCCTGAGCACAGAATCGTTGGCATTGTAGACCTGCTCCAGCTGCGGCTCCACTTCATCCTTCTTCAGCAGAATACGCTTCTGGATCACCTCGTCCGCAGAGGAGGAGGACAGAGAGAGGCGGGTCTTGAAACGCGCCTGAATGCGGGAGAATTCGTTCTCGCGGGTCTTGATGATTTCATCCACGGCTTCCTGGCCGGTGCAGACCACCCAGACCTTTCCGCCGCATTTGCTCCCGATATCTTCCACCAAGGATTGCAGATTGATCAGCAGATCGGTATCACCGCCGACATACTGGCCGACCTCGTCGATCATGAACAGCAGACGGAAATCATCGGGCTTGCTGTCCACATACTCCTTGATCTCCGATACCAGCTGGGCGATGGAGGTTTCCACGGTCTCCGCGCCGTTGAACCAGTTGAGCACCATCAGCGCCGAGGCACAGCCGCAGGT
>CAMVBO010000276.1 GCA_947165745.1 uncultured Clostridia bacterium
TTTCTTCAAGTAATCCCATTATATTATACAGTAAAAATTAGCTTTGAGCAACCACAAACGATGCCGACGCTTGACCGGCTTCCGGTGCTCCGCCGTCACAAGAGGATAGAGATTCGTTTACACGCTGATAGATATTTATTGGGCAGCTTTTGATATGAGGCCGTGTCGTAGATCCGGGCCGAGTCAGAGATAGGACGGGCTGTCAGCTGCAGATCGACACGTATGACTTCAAACCATTACCCTGTTTTGCCCTGAGAGCGCTTTTTCTCATACTCATAGCCAAATCCCCTCTTCTGTGGCAGGCGATCTGGTAGAATGAAGCCATCAAACACGGGCGAATACCGGTCAAATGTTGACCAACGTTGATTATGGCAGAGGCCCATGCCTCCGTCCAGAAAGCCGCTCCCGCTGAGGAGACTGCCGCGGCTGAGGAATACACTCTCGTTGAGGCAGTTGCCGCTGAGGAGCAGTCCCCGCCATGCCGGATGGTCGAAGAGACTATGAACGCCAACGGCGGCGGGCTGGTGGACGAGAACGGCAACGTTACGGTGAGAACAACGAGATCGTGAACGCGACCTTAGACGCGCCGCAGGCGAACTTCGACAGCCCTCCGGAGGAGCTGATGGGCGCCATCGGCGCCGCGGCGCCGCGCGCGGAGAACCTGCTGCCTGTCATGGCCGGCGACCAGGCGCTGGTGGCGCTGGCCAGCTCGGAGGAGGAATGGAAAAGGGGCATCAATAACGGCAAGCGGTACACCAACACCCGCTCTGGCTGTTGTAGCGCCGGTAGCTCACACTCTCTTCCGCCAGCACCGCCAACCCGGGCAGCAGCATGCAAAGAGAAATCATCAGGGATATAAAGATCATCGTAAGACGTCTTTTCATAGCGCAAACTCCTTTCGGACCTTCTATTTTCCAGCTTATGCCATTCATTTTAGCAGGCGATGTCCACAGGATGTCCATATAAAAAGCACGAAAAAAACAGTTCGTTTCATTGATTCACCAAAAATTTACAATATACAAAAGGGGGGAAGGCGCGTTTCGCGCCTTCCCCGGATGGTCGGCTTTGTCTTATTGCTGCTTCTTCTTCCGGGCGACCGCGATGCCGCCGGCGGCCATCGCCAGGACCACCGCCGCGACGATCGCCGCGATTCCCGCGCCGCTGCCGTTCGCGCCGGCCTTGGAGCCGCTGGCATACACGGTGCCGCCGCTGATGGTGACGGTGCCGCCGTCGCCGTTATTGCCGCCGCCGATGCCCGCGCTCTGAAGGCCGCCCGTGGCGTTCACGACGCCGCCATTGATGATCACCGTGCCGTTGCCGGACTGATCACCGCCGCCGATGCCCGCGCCGCCGCAGTCCCATACGAAATCCTGAATTGCACAGCCTTTCGCGGTAATCCTGCCGCCGTTGATGATGACGGTACCGGAGTCTCTCTTCTGAGTGCCGCCGATGCCCGCGCCATAGATGTATTTCTGGCCCGTACCCGCGCCGGTGGATTCCAGCTGACCGGTGCCTTTCGACTGGCTGTAGATGGTCAGGGTGTTGTTCCTGAAAACGGTGATGCCGTTTTTCGCGGTCAGCTTGCAGCCGTCCGCGAGGATCAGGTGCACGCTGCCGTCGACGTGAATCTGGTTGTTGATGGTCACGTCCCCGTTCACCACATACCAGCCCGATTTCCACTCCGTCCAGAGTCTGTTTCTAAATTCGGAACGATGCATTTTCGGCGTCTTGGGGAATTTAGAAACGCACTCTAGCATGGGATGTCCATTGAATGTCCATCGAAAAACCGCAAAAACATGTCGTCTTTGCGGTTTAACGTATATTTAATGATTACGGCCTCCCCGCCTCCTCCAGGCCAGCAGGCTCTCCGTCATGCTGGCCCAGGGCCAGGCAACCATGTACTCGCCCCGATAGCTCTGCACGGCGTCCGCATCCCCTTCCAGAAAGCGATACAGGTCGCAGACCATGCACTCCGGCCGCACGCGCAGGGTACCCCGGCCGGCTTCCAGGATCTCCCCGATCCCATATTCCCGCAGGGTGTTCCGCAGGGAGCGCACGCAGTTGTCCAGCTGCTTCTGCATGCCCCGGTCGTAGGCGCGATCCTCCCCCAGCGCGGTGAACAGCTCCGCCTTCGTGACCTTCGCCCCCTGCCGGTCCACCAGGTAGGCCAGGATCTCCTTGCACTTTGCGGGCCGGAAATCCACCACCCTGCCGTCCGCCAGCACGTCGAAGCCGCCGAAGGTGCGCACCGTCACATGGCCCTCCAGGGGCTTGCACCTGTCGGAAAGCGCGTGGGCCACGTCGGCCTCCAGGGCTTCCCGCGTGACGGGCTTGAGCAGGTAGCCCGAGGCCCGCACCGCAAAGGCGTCCACGGCATACTTGGGATAGGCCGTCACGAAGATGATGGCGGTGCCCGGCTGCCTTTCCTTGATGGCCGCCGCCAGCTCGATGCCCGTCATCCCCGGCATTTCCACGTCCAACAGCGCCAGGTCCACGGGGTGCGCCGATACCCATTCCAGCGCCTCGCGGGGATGGGTAAAGCCCGCGACCTCCTCCATGCCCGGAAGCTCCCGGCACAGGGAAACCGTGCGCTCCAAAAGCAGTCTCTCGTCATCGACGCAGATTGCCCGCATGTCTCTCAACCTCTTTCGTATCCGGAAGGATGATGGCAACCTTCATGCCCTGATCATGGCCGAAACGAGGGCAACAAGCCCTCTCCTCATGGATTGAGGCAACCATATTGGCCGACGGCTTCATCAATGGTCAACGCCCCGGTCCCGACCAGGTAGGCCGCGTTGCGCACCTGCACGAAAAGGGGATCTGTAATTCCGATCTTTTCCGGGCACAGCACCCGCTCGGCGGGCACCCGACCGAAAGGTTCGTACACAGCACTGAAGGACAAATCCGTTGTCGGCGTGACCAGTCGCTTTGCCAAGGCCATCTTGTTCAGTTCTGCGCGGCTTATCAGGAAACGCATAAATTCGTTGGTCATGTCCAGGTTGTCGCAGGTCTTGTTCACCGAAAATTCCACCGACGGACTGTCAATAAAGTAACCTCCCTCTTCTGAAAGAGGAACGGGAGCAAAGGAATAGGTGAATGGGGATTTGGAAAACGCCTCGGACTGGCTTTCCCGCTTTCCTGTTCCGGATACGGTATCCGCCATGCAGATCATCATGGGGACATCCCCCTCAAAGAAACGAAGGATAACCTCGGTATAGTTATCGCCAATCTCTTTGCATCTGTCCAGGTTGATATAGCCGTTCCCGATCAGCTGCATCATCGAATCCAGGCTTTGGCGCAAGCACTCCCCAGCGCTGGGATCCATCTCATTCGCGGCCTGAAGCATTTCGGGATTGTCAGCCAGGGCCGCAACGACCTCCGGATACACCAGTATGCTCATCAGGCAGCTGGAAGGATCCGCGCTGTAGCCCATCATGGGGCTGGTATATCCCTTGTTCAGAAACGCCTCGCAGACAGCCAGCAGCTCGCTCCAGGTGTTCGGAACCTGCAGTCCTTCCTTTTCAAAAAGGTCGTTGTTCACCAGCATCCCGTAGTTTCTGGCGAAAACCGGTATCGTCAGCAATTGCCCGCTGGCGTCAAGTCTCAGCA
>CAMVBO010000277.1 GCA_947165745.1 uncultured Clostridia bacterium
GAAATGCACCCGCGTCGTCATCGCGCACCGCCTCTCCACCATCCGCAACTGCGACCGGATCCTGGTGATGGACAAGGGCGCGATCATCGAGGACGGCACCTATGATGAGCTGATCGCAAGGCACGGCGCCTTCGCCGAGCTGGTGGCCCGGCAGCGGCTGGATGTCGGTGAAGGCTGAAAAACCGGCTCCGCGCGGCGGGTCCGCAAGGCGTTGAACGCCATAACGTTTCCAATTTTACTGCACTGAGAGGGATTATCATGGCACATCCGCTGATCAATCGCGCGCTCTACGACGCCATCGTCCGCTTTGACACGGACGAGGCGGCCCAGGAGGACTACTATCGCATCATGGATTCCACCGTCGAGCGCGACGGGAAGTCGATCACCGTTCGGGCGCAGGTGCTGCGGGCATACGCCATGCTGTTCTGCGACGACTTCCAGTTCGCGCCGGGGCAGCAGGCCGGGCCGGACGAGGTGGAGGCCACCGCTGACCGCCTGTATACCGGGGAGATGGGCTTCGACCCGGCCCACTGGTATCGCATGGGCCACCACTTTCCCATCATCGACGAGGACAACTACGACCGCTTCGCCGCGCTGGTGATCTCCGATTTGAACGCCGGGCCGCTGCACGATGCCATGGTGGAGGGCGGCAGCATGCTGCTGGTGGGCGAACCGGACCCGCTGCACATGACGCCGGAACAGCGCAGGCACCAGCGCGTGCGCCCCGTCGATTTCAAGGAGGGCGCGGTATGACGATTCTCTTGGTGGAACAGGATGCCCGGGCCCTGCAAAAGCTGCAGTCGCTCGTCGGCGCGCTGCGCCCCCAGGCGGCGCTGCTGTCCTTCACGGGCAGCCTGGAAGCCCTGGCCGCGGCCAGGCAGCGGGAGATCGACGTGGCGTTCCTGTCGGCGGCCATGCCGGAATTGAGCGGTCTGGACCTGGGTCGGTATTTGAAGGATATGTACCAGCAGGTGAACCTGGTGTTCCTGTCGGACGGCCCGGAGCAGGCCATGGAGGCGCTGGCGCTGCACGCCAGCGGCTACGTCGTCCGTCCCGTGGGCGAAGCGGCCCTGCAGCGCGAACTGGACGATCTGCGCCACCCCGCGTCCCAGGAATCCGGCAAGCGCGTTTTCGCCCAAACCTTCGGCAACTTCGATCTGTTTGTGGATGGCCAGCCCGTGGCTTTCAAGTATACCCGCACCAAGGAGATCGTGGCGCTGCTGGTGAACAACCGGGGCGCGCAGACCACCAACGGCGAGATCATCGCCGCCCTGTGGGAGGACGACGGCGACCCGGAGAAGAAAGCCTCGTATTTGAGCAACCTTCGTCAGGACCTGCAGAACACGATGGCCAAGTTGAAACTGACCGGCATCATCGTCAAGCAGCGGGGCAGCCTGGGCATCGCGGCGGACAGGATCGAGTGCGACCTGTACGACTGGCTGGCCAGGAAGAAGCAGTCCAAGTATCGATACCTGGGCGATTACATGAACCAGTACAGCTGGGCGGAGACGCTGCACGCCGAGCTGGACGAAATCAACTGGGCGATGGAGGACGAGGATTGAATCCCGTCCGCCATCGCCCGGTTTTTTGCTATTTTGAAATATACAGTCCCTATACTCCCCTGTCGATGCGCTCCACCAGGAAGCGGTCGAACTGCTCCGGCGGAACGGGCTTGGAGAAGTAGTAGCCCTGGACCAAATCGCACCCCAGCTTTCTGAGCGCCAGGTATTGCTCCTCGGTCTCCACGCCCTCGGCCACGACGGGCACGTTCAGGTACTTGGCGATGTCGATGATGAGCTCGATCATGCGTACATCCCGCTTCTCGCCAAAGGCGCTGCGCACAAAGCTCATGTCCAGCTTCAGCACGTCGATGGGCAGATTCGAAAGCATGCCCAGGGACGAGTAGCCCGTGCCGAAGTCGTCCATCTCGATGCGGAAGCCCATGCCCACGCTGCGCAGCTCCTGTGCCATCAGGATCACCTGGTCGGAATCCCCGGTATAGGCGGATTCCGTGATCTCCAACATCATGTCCTTGGCGGTCAGCCGGCAGCTGTCCAGGATGTCCTTGAAGATGCTCTTCAAATTCAGCGTCAGCATGTCGATGCGGGAGACGTTCACCGACACCGGGATGGAGAAGCCGTAGCGGTCCTTCCACGCCCGGATCTGGGCGGCCGTCGTCCGCCAGACGAACTGATCCAGCTCCAGGATCAAGCCGTTGTCCTCCAGCAGCGGGATAAACACGCCGGGGCTGATAAGGCCCAGCTCGGGGTGATCCCAGCGCACCAGCGCCTCCGCGCCGGAGAGTAGGGGCTTCTCCTGCTGGATGTCGAACTTCGGCTGGAAGAACACCTTGAAGCAGCCGTTCTTCAGCGAGGGCCTGAAATCCTCCAGCAGATGTTCGCGGAACAGGTCCGCCTTGTGCATTTCGTCGTCGTAGATGCCCACGGCCTTCAGATAGCCGGTCTTCACGGTGTTGGCCGCCGTCCGGGCGTAGTCAAAGCGGCGCTCGATCTCCAGCGTCTTGTCCGCGTTCATATAAACGCCCATGCGCAGCCTGACTCGGTTGGACGAGACCTCTTCCCCGCCCAGGCCCTCGGAGATTCGATCCAGCAGGCCCTCGTAGTCCTCCTTGTGGGGACAGTAGATGAAGAAGGTGTCCGCGCTCCTGCGACAGGCAACGCCGCCGATATCCCGGGCGATCTGCCGGATGCGGTCGCCAATGCGGCTCAGCACGCCGTCGCCGTACTGCTTGCCATAGCGCTCGTTGATCATGTGGAAGTGGTTGATGTCCACCACGATGGCGTCCATGGGCATGTCGGTGTAGTGCTGGTCATACAGCCGCACGTAGCGCAGGAAGTAGTCCAGGTTCAGCAGCTTCGTCAGGCTGTCGCGCTCGGTGGAATGGATGATGTTGCGCTTCTCGGAAAGCTCGATGCAGCGGTTGGCCCGCGCGCGAACGATCTCCCAGGAGGGATAGGGCTTGGGGATGAAGTCCATGGCGCCCAGCTTGAGGCACTCCACCTCGGCACTCTGGTCCGCCGTGAGCACGATGACCGGGATGTCCTTCAATTCCTGGGCTTCACGCATCACCTTGAGCACCTCGATGCCCGTCATGCCCGGCATTTGCAGATCCAGCATCACCAGCGCCAGCTCGTCCTTGTGGGTCTTCATCTGCTCCAGCGCCTCCGCGCCGTCAGAGGCGTACAGCAAGTCATAGGCGTCCTGGAGCATGTTGCCCAGCATCATCAGGTTGACGGCCTCGTCCTCCACGATGAGCACATGGCGCTTGAGGTGCATGACCTCCGACTCCTCCACCATGGGGATGATGGCCTTGGCCTCCTCCTCAAAGCTGTCGCGGGTCGTCGCGCCCAGGCTCTTCAGCAGCTGCTTTTCCTCATACATCAAACCGTCGGCGCGCTCAAACACCGCGTGATAGTCCTGATCCTCGCCCACCTGATACTCCGACAGGCCGCCGGAGACCACCACGCCGCCGCTGCCGATGTTGGCCACGGAGCGGTCGTGCAGCGCCAGCAGCAGCTCCTTGCGGATGATGAAGTCCCTGCCCGTGAGCACGACGACGAACTCGTCGCCGCCGATGCGGTAAACCG
>CAMVBO010000278.1 GCA_947165745.1 uncultured Clostridia bacterium
AATTCCTCGTTGGACACGAGGTAGGCGGTTTCGGGGTTGCGTACCATCGCCTCGTATTCCAGTTTGTCCTTCTGCTCCCGGTATCGGTTCATGTCCAGCGTTTCCGCCTCCAGCATCTTTGCCGTGCCCTGTACGACGGGTGAGAGGATGCTGTTTATCGTGCCCAGCACCACAGTCGGGAAGAACATGATGCACAGACCGATGGCAAAAGGACGGAGCATCGGGAATACGTCTATCGGTTCAGCTCTCGCCAGCGACTGCCATACCCGGTAGGCGACGTAGAACAGCGCACCCAGCCCGGCGATGCCTTTCGCCACACCAGCCATGTCCCCACACATGGGCGACCCGGTGTACGGGCCGAAGAAGTCCCCTTATCCGGTGACCGGCGGCCAGCTGCTGCACGCCTATCGCATCGGCTTCGATCATCCAAGGACGGGGGAGCGGATGCTGTTCGAGGCTGCACCGGAGGAGCGATTCTCCTATTGGTTGCAGAAGCTGCGCCTGTAAGATTGTCAACCACCGGTTGCGATTTTGAAATGTCAAGCGAGATTGGTGGCATTGAAGGGGAAGTGAAGCTATAATGGCGCAAAAAGCAAAGGAGAATCCCATGATTTCAGAAAAGATCGCCGACCTCCGCCGACAGGCGGGATGGTCGCAGGAGGAACTGGCGGAGCGGCTGGACGTTTCGCGTCAGTCGGTTTCCAAGTGGGAGAGTGGCGCCAGCCTGCCGGAAGTGGACAAGATCGTGGCCATGAGCCGCCTGTTCGGCGTCAGCACGGACTTCCTCTTGAAGGAAGAGGCGGGGCCGGAGACGGCGGAGATCGAGGCCGTGGAGCCCGAACCCGAGGTGGATGAGCACGGGCTGCAGATCCTCGGCGCGGCGGATGTGAACCGGTATTTGGAGAACCGTCGCCAGTGCGCGCCGCAAATGGCCTTCGCCACGGCGCTGTGCGTGGCCTGCGCGGCCCCGCTGGTGGCGCTGCAGGGCTTCACCGGCACGCTGTTCGGCCTGGTTTCGGAGAACCTTGTGAACGCCCTGGGCGTCACGCTGCTGCTGGTGATGGTGGCCGCCGCGGTGGGCATTTACATCTCCACGGGCATGCGCATGGGCAAGTATGACTACGTGGACAAGATCGACTTTGCCTTGTCCGCCGCCACGCGCCAGGCCATCCAGGAACAGAAGCGGGACTTCACCCCGGAGTATAAGCAGAGCATCGTCCATGGCGTGATGCTGTGCGTGCTGTCGGTGGTGCCGGTGACGGCCACGGGCATCCTGGGGTCCGAGCGGATGGTGGTGGTGGGCGCGGGGGCGCTGCTGGTGATCGTGGCCGCGGGCGTGTTCCTGTTCGTGCGGGACGGCATGATCATGGGCAGCTTCGACCACATCCTCAAGCGGGCCGACCACTGCCTGCGGCGGGCGCTTCGCAAAGGCAAGTGACCGTAAAAATTGCAAAAATATGATATAATATTTCCAGAATATTACAATTTCGCTTGAAATCATCCCCCTTTTGTGCTAAAATGGGCATACCATTGAAGTAAACGGGGGGATTTTCATGCGTGTGAAACGCATCCTCTGCCTGTTGACGCTGATCTGCCTGGCTGTGACGGCGGTGCCGTTCCTGGGCACGGCGGCGCTGGCAAGCGCGAAGTATTACATAACGGTGGATCTCACCAACCAGATCGTCACTGTGTACAAAAACGGCAACACATCCGAGGCCGGCATCGTGCGGCAGATGATCTGCTCCACGGGCAAGTCCGGCACGCCCACGCCCACGGGAACCTATACGCTGCCCTCCAAGACCTACGCCAAGGAGCGCACGGAGTGGTACTATTTCCCGGAGTTCAACTGTTACGCCAAGTGGGGCACCCGCATCTACAAGGGCATCCTGTTCCACTCCGTGCTCTATTCAGCGTCGAAGAAGGGCCCGACCTCGTCGTCGGTGAACGCCCTGGGCTCCCAGGCCTCCCACGGCTGCGTGCGCCTGCGGGTGGACGACGCCAAGTGGATCGCCCAGAACTGCCCCGCCGGCACCAAGTGCAAGGTCTATCGCAGCGGCAAGGCCAACGCGGACCTGCGCAAGCGGCTGTTGAAGAAGAGCTTTTCCATCAGCAGCCAGACCTATGACAGCTTCATGGGCCGCGCCGAGGGCACCACAGCCGCCAATTCGCTGAAGATCAACCTGTACAAGGGCAAGAAGGGCGCCCAGGTGAAGCAGCTGCAGAGCCGCTTGAAGGCGCTGGGCTTCTATGGCGGCAAGCTGGACAGCAAGTTTGGCAGCGGCACCAAGACCGCCGTCAGCGCCTTCCAGGGCGCGTCCGGCCTGAAAAAGACCGGCAAGGTGAACACCGACCTTTGGAAGCGCATTTTCGCCGACGGCGCCCCCACCGGCACCAGGTGCACCCTGGCCCAGGGCTGGCAGGGCCCGGTGGTGAAGGTGCTGCAGCAGGGGCTGGCGGATTTGAAGATGTATTCCGGCGCGGTGGACGGCGTCTATGGCGAGGAGACCACCGCCGCCGTCAAGCGCTTCCAGCAGTGCTACAACCAGAGCATGACCGGCAAGGCCACCGGCGCCATGCAGAATGACGTCGTCCAGAAGGCCAGGAGCGTGAAGGCCCAATTTGGCGAGGCGGACTATGAGCTGGTGACGAACGAAGTGCCCGTGGCCATGGCCAAGGTAAACGTAAAGCGCTACATCCGGCTGAAGTCCAAGGCCAGCACCAAGGGCAGCAACAAGGCCAAGCTGGTGAAGGGCGCGCTGGTGCGGGTGCTGGATGACAGCGGCGCCGCCTGGACCAAGGTGCTGTACAAGGGCAAGACCGGCTTCGTGCAGCGGAAGTATCTGCTGTTCTACACCGGCTCGGAGATCGAAGTGAGCTTTGAACCCGCCGCCGAACCCACGCCCACGCCCACGCCCCTGCCGACGCCCTCGCTGCCCGGTGTGGAGACCGAGGGCCAGGAGGACGGGGAACCCGCCGCCGAACCCACGCCCACGCCCGCGGCGCTGCCCGCCTACGCGGTGGTGCTGGAGGGCGGCACGACGGCGTATGCGGAGGCCGGCGGTGTCGACGCGCTGGCGCTGCTTGTGTCGGGCGAGACGCTGGAGGTCGTCGCCGTGGAGGATGGCTGGGTCGCCGTGAAGTATGGCGAACAGACGGCCTGGGTCCTGGCGGATACCGTGGCGCTGGTGGACGAGCTGCCCGAGATCCCCGGTCAGGACCAGCCCGCCCTGGAGCTGGGAACGGATGTGGCGGAGATGCCCGCAGCCGAGGAACCCTCCGAAAACGGCCTGATCGTCGAACTGGAGGCCGTCGAAGAGACTGTGGAAGAGACTGTGGAAGAGAATGCGGGCGAGTAAGCGCCTGCCCCGGAGGAGACCGACATGAGCCGATTGGGCGACACCATCCGCGCGGCGCGGATCAAGGCCAAGTTGACGGAAAAGGCGCTGGGCAAGAAGTGCGGCCTGGCGGAGAGCTACATCAAGGATGTGGAGTCGGGGCGGAAGATCGTCTCGGACGACCAGGCCCAGCGGATACTGAAGGTGCTGGGCGTGGCCAACCCGGTGTCCACGGAGCTGGAGGTGGCGGCGGAGCCGGAG
>CAMVBO010000279.1 GCA_947165745.1 uncultured Clostridia bacterium
CGTCTCCTCGTCCCAGTCGAAGAAGGGGAACTCCACGATCCACAGCAGGTTATAGCCCTTGCCGATGATATCCAGCTTCTTGGCCACCTCGCAGCGGAGGGTGCCCAGCGTCGTCAGGGCCAGCGTCTTTTTGGTATCGGCGATGATCAGCACCACGTCGCCCTTTTCCGCGCCCGCGGCGGCCAGGACCTCGTCCATCTTGCCCTCGCCCAGGAACTTGCCGAAGCAGGAGGCGATGCCGTCGTCGGTCCAGCGGATCCACGCGAGGCCCTTGGCCCCGATGCCCTTGGCGTGCTCGGTCAGCTTGTCGATCTCTTTTCTGGTGAGGGTGGCAACGGCGTTCTTGGCAGTAAAGGCCCGCACGGTGCCGCCGTTCGCGATAGCGCTCTCAAACACGCTGAAGCCGCAGTCCTTCACGATTTCGGACAGGTCGAACAGCTCCATGGCAAAGCGGGTGTCCGGCTTGTCGGAGCCGTAGCGGTCCATGGCGTCCTTGTATTTCAGGCGGGGCAGGGGCGTTTCGATGTCAACGCCGATGGCCTCCTTGAACAGCTTTTTCATGAAGCCCTCGATCAGCTCCAGCACGTCGTCCACGTCCACGAAGGACATCTCCAGGTCGATCTGGGTGAACTCCGGCTGACGGTCGGCCCGCAGGTCTTCGTCGCGGAAGCAGCGGGCGATCTGCATGTAGCGGTCGAAGCCCGCCACCATGGAGAGCTGCTTGTAGAGCTGGGGGGACTGGGGCAGGGCGTAGAACTCGCCGTTGTGCAGGCGGCTGGGGACCAGGAAGTCCCGCGCGCCCTCGGGGGTGGATTTCATCAGGATCGGGGTCTCGATCTCGATGAAGCCGTTGTCGTAGAAGTAGTCGCGGGTGATCTTGGCCACCTTGTTGCGCATCAGGATGTTGCCCTGCAGGTCGGGGCGGCGCAGGTCCAGGTAGCGGTATTTGAGGCGGGTGGTCTCCGCCGTGTTGGAGTTGGGCACGATCTCGAAGGGCGGCGTTTCGCTCTTGGCGAGGATGCGCAGCTCGGTGACGAACACCTCGATATCGCCCGTGGGGATCTTGTCCGTCTTGGCGGAGCGCTCGCGCACGGTACCCTTGGCCGCCAGCACGTATTCGCTGCGGGCAGTCGCCGCCTTGTCGAACACCGCTTTGTCGGTGGTCTCGTCAAAGGCCAGCTGGATGACGCCCGTGCGGTCGCGCAGATCGATGAAGATCAGGCTGCCCAGGTTCCTGGTGCGCTGCACCCATCCGAATACAGTGATTTCCTTGCCCGCGTCGCAGGCGCGGAAATTGCCGCAGTAGTCGGTACGTTTCATTCCTGCTAAAAATTCCATGTTATTCTTTTCCTCCGGTCAAAAGAGTCAGATTATTCAGATCGACGCCCTCCGCGGTCAGGTCCATGTCGGCCAGCGCGGCGTTGATGGTGACGTGCATGAAGTCCTCGGAGAAGGTATCCAGCGAAATTTCCGTGGTCTCGCCGTTGTCCATGTTCTTGACCGTTGCCCTATGGCTTTCGATCTCGTCGGGGCCGAGGATCATGGTGAACATCACGTTCTTTTTGTTGGCGTATTTCATCTGGGCTTTGATGGAGCGGTTTTCCAGATCCGTCAGAGCGGAAACGCCCTCTTCTCTCAGCTCGTTGATGATGCGCATGGCCTCCACCGTGAAATCCTGTGTGGCGGGGGCGATGTAGAGCTGCACGCGGGGCTCCTCCGGCAGCTCCCTGTGCTGGGCGTTCAGCAGTAAGAGCAGCCGCTCGATGCCCATGCCGAAGCCGCTGGCGGGCAGGGAATTGCCGCCCAGCTGCTCGATCAGCCCGTCATAGCGGCCTCCGCCGCAGACGGTGCCCTGAGCGCCAATGGCGGTGGAGACGAACTCGAAGACGGTCTTTGTATAATAGTCAAGCCCGCGCACGATGCGGGGGTTGATCGTGTAGTCGATTTCCATGGCGTCCAGGTGCTTCTGCACGGCCTTGAAGTGGTCGCTGCACTCCTCGCAGAGGAAGTCCAGCACCACGGGGGCGTCCTTGGCGATGGCGGAGCACACCGGGGACTTGCAGTCCAGGATCCGCATGGGGTTGCGGTACAGCCGGGACTGGCAGGTTTCGCAGAGCTGGTCCTTTTTGCCCTCGAAGTAGGCGAGCAGCGCCGCGTGGTAGTCCTTGCGGCAATGGGGGCAGCCGATGGAGTTGATCTCCAGGCTGATGTCGTCCAGCTCGAAAAAGTCGAACACCTGACGGGCCAGCGCGATGATCTCCGCGTCGGCGGCGGGGGACTGGGTGCCCATGCACTCCACGCCGAACTGGTGGAACTCGCGGAGCCTTCCCGCCTGGGGCTTTTCATAGCGGTAGCAGGAGGTGTGGTAGAAGTACTTCTGGGGCATGGGCTCGTTGAACAGACCGTGCTCCAGGAAGGCCCGGGCCACGCCCGCCGTGCCCTCGGGGCGCAGCGTGATGGAGCGCTGTCCGTTGTCCTCAAAGGTGTACATCTCCTTCTGCACCACGTCGGTGGTCTCGCCCACGGAGCGGTTGAACAGCTCCGTGTGCTCAAACACGGGGGTGCGGATCTCGCGGAACCCGAAGTTGCCCGCGATCTCGGCCAGAGAATTTTCGATATACCGGATCTTATAGCTGTCGCCCGGCAGAATATCGGCGGTGCCTCTCGGCGCCTTGGTCAGTAAAGCCATTGTTATCAGAACCTTTCGGGATGATTTAAGAAGTGTAATGTGCAATTAGCGGTGTAATCAATAATGTGCAATCAGCAATGTGCAATGTGCAATGACGGAAGGGCTTCGCCCTTACCCATTTAAATTGGTTGACCAAGAACCGAAATGCGGCTGGCTTTCATCGATAAAATGCCGGCCGCAGGCCCCGACATTGCTAATTGCACATTGCTAATTGCTAATTTGAATAATCATTTTGCTGTCAGCTTTGCAACGCGTTGTCCGCAACTCATTTTACAAGCGTGCGCCAGTCGAGGTCGCCGCGTTCGAGGCCGCGTACCAGCGATTCGGCGGTGGCGATGTTGGTGGCCACGGGGATGTTGTGCATGTCGCACAGCCGCAGCAGGTCGTGGTCGTTGGGCTCATAGGGCTTGGGGTTGAGCGGGTTGCGGAAAAACAGCAGCAGGTCGATCTCGTTGCAGGAGATCAGCGCGCCGATCTGTTGGGCCCCGCCCTGGGCCCCGCCGAGGAATTTGGTGATCGGCAGGCCGGTGGCGGCTTCCACCTGTTTGCCGGTGGTGCCGGTGGCGCAGAGGGAATGATGACTCAGGATGCCGCAGTAGGCGATGCAGAACTGGGTCATCAGTTCCTTCTTGGAATCGTGTGCGATCAAAGCAATGTTCATGTTTCTTCTCCCTTTTTTTCTCCCTTTTTTATATATCTTCAAATGAAATATATTCGGATGGATCGACGGCTCCGGGAACCGTCTATCTGAGCTGCTTCAGCTTCAGCGGCACGTTTTCCCCTTCGACCCGTCCGGCGATCCGCCGGAACGCCCCGGCGCTGGGGCACTTGTCCCGGTATCGTCCGGTGACGGTGCTGTAGGTGATCTCCGGGAATCCTTCGCCGTTCGGATATCCGGCTTCGGC
>CAMVBO010000280.1 GCA_947165745.1 uncultured Clostridia bacterium
ATCCCGAACGTTATACAAACGTGCTATAATTATTATACGTATTTTTGCGGACTGGAGGAAGGCGCGGTGAAAGAAACCTACGCGATCGAGCTGCGGGATATTTCCAAGCGTTTCGGCAAGGTCATCGCCAACGACCACATCAATCTGTCGGTGCGCAACGGGGAGATCCTGGCCGTGCTGGGGGAAAACGGCAGCGGCAAGACGACGCTGATGAACATGATCTCCGGCATCTACTATCCGGACGAGGGGCAGATCTTCGTGCACGGCGAGGAAGTGACCATTCGGAGCCCGAAGGACGCCTTCCCGCTGGGCATCGGCATGATCCACCAGCATTTCAAGCTGGTGGACGTGCTCACCGCGGCGGAGAACATCGTGCTGGGGCTGTCCGGCCCCACGAAGCTGGACATCACCGCCGTGGCCACCCGCATCAGCAAGCTGGCCCACAAGTACGGCTTCGACATCGATCCGTTCAAGAAGATTTATGAGATGAGCGTGTCGGAGAAGCAGACGGTGGAGATCGTCAAGATGCTCTATCGAGGCGCGAACATACTGATCCTGGATGAGCCGACGGCCGTGCTGACGCCCCAGGAGACGGACGCGCTGTTCAACGTGCTGCGCAACATGCGCGACGCGGGCAATGCCATCATCATCATCACCCACAAGCTGAACGAGGTGCTGGCCCTGTCCGACCGCGTGGCCGTGCTGCACAAGGGCAGGTACATCGGCACCGTCGAAACCAAGGACGCCACCGTGGAGAGCCTCACCGAGATGATGGTGGGCAGCAAGGTGACGCTGGACATCGACCGGCCCGACCCCGTGGACCCGGTGCTGCGGCTGAAGGTGAAGGACGTCACCTGCGTGAACAAGGAGGGCGTCATCACCCTGAACCACGCCTCCTTTACCGCCTACGGCGGCGAGATCCTGGGCATTGCGGGCGTGGCCGGCAGCGGCCAGAAGGAGCTGCTGGAGTCCATCGCGGGCCTGACGCCCAAGGAGTCCGGCGAGATCGACTACTATCCGCCAGACAAAGAGGCGATGGATATTACCAAGCTCTCCGCCGTGGAGATCAGCCGCCTGGGCATCAAGCTGTCCTTCGTGCCGGAGGATCGCCTGGGCATGGGCCTGGTGGGCGCGATGGACATGGTGGACAACATGATGATCCGCAGCTACAAGAAGGGCGGCTTCTTTTGGGCCGACCGGCGCGCGCCGAAGACCCTGGCGGAGCACATCATCGGCACGCTGGAGATCGTCACTCCCGGCGTTTCCACGCCCGTGGGCAAGCTGTCCGGCGGCAATGTGCAGAAGGTGCTGGTGGGGCGTGAGATCGCTTCCGCGCCCACCGTGCTGATGGTGGCCTACCCGGTGCGCGGGCTGGACATCAACTCCGCCTATACCATCTATTCGCTGCTGAACGTGCAGAAGATGCGCGGCGTGGCGGTGCTGTGCGTGGGCGAGGACCTGGATGTGCTGCTGGCGCTGTGCGACAGGATCCTGGTGCTGTGCGACGGCAAGGTGACGGGCATCGTGGATGCCCGCACCACCACGAAAGAGGAAGTCGGCCTGCTGATGACCCATACCGGAAAGGGGGGCGCGCACTGATGGCAAAGCATATTCACGGCGCGCACGAGCCGCTGATGCACATCTCCAAGCGGGAGGACTGCGGTTTCCTGCGGGCCTGCCTGGTGCGGCTGGCCGCCATCGCGCTGGCGCTGGTGGTCTGCGGCGGTGTGATCATCGCGCTGACGGGCCTGAACCCCGTGGAGGTCTACGCCGGGGTGATCGACGGCGCGGTGGGCTCCAGCCGCCGCCTGTGGGTCACCATCCGCGACACGCTGTCGCTGCTGCTGGTGGCGGTAGCGCTGACGCCGGCGTTCAAGATGCGCTTCTGGAACGTGGGCGGCGAGGGCCAGGTGCTGATCGGCGCCACGGCCACGGCCGCGGTGATGATCAATTTCGCGGACAAGCTGTCCGCGCCGGTGCTGTTTCTGGCGATGATCTGCGCCGCCGTGCTCGCGGGCATGATCTGGGGCGTGATTCCAGCGCTGTTCAAGGCCGGCTGGAACACCAATGAAACGCTGTTCACCCTGATGATGAACTACGTGGCCACCCAGTTCGTGGCCTTCTGCGTGGTCTACTGGGAGAACCCCGCCGGCTCCAACAGCGTGGGCATCATCAACGCTTCCGGCAAGGCCGGCTGGCTGCCGGGGCTGTTCGGGCTGACCTACGGCTGGAACCTGGTGATCATCTTGGCGCTGACGGCGTTCATGTACGTGTACCTGCGCTATTCCAAGCAGGGCTATGAGATCGCCTACGTGGGCCAGAGCGTGAACACCGCCCGCTACGCCGGCATCAACGTCAAGACCGTCATCATCCGCACCATGGCCATCTCCGGCGCGCTGTGCGGACTGACCGGCTTCGTGCTGGTCAGCGGCTCCGGCCACACCATCTCCACCACCCTGGCGGGCGGCCGCGGCTTCACCGCCATCATCGTGGCCTGGCTGAGCAAGCTGAACACCTTTACGATGATGCTGGTCTCGTTCCTGCTGGTGTTCATGGAGAAGGGCGCCATCCAGATCGCCAGCCAGTTCAGCCTGAATGAAAACGCCAGTGAGATCATCACCGGCATCATACTGTTCTTTGTGCTGGGCTGCGAGTTCTTTATCAACTACAGGGTGGAGTTCCGCCACCGCCACAAGGAGGGCTGAAGCCATGGGCGTGATCACCGTATTCATCCAGAAGGCCATCGGCCAGGGCGTGTGCATACTCTTTGGCGCGGACGGCGAGATCCTGACGGAAAAATCCGGCAACCTGAACCTGGGCGTGCCGGGCATGATGTACATGGGCGGCATCGCGGGCCTGGCGGCGGCGTTCATGTATGAACGCGCCGTCCAGACGCCCAACGCCTTCGTGGGCTTCTTCCTGGCGCTGCTGGCGGCGCTGATCGCCGGCGGCCTGGGTGGGCTGATCTACAGCGTGCTGACCATCACCCTGCGGGCCAACCAGAATGTTTCGGGCCTCGCGCTGACCACCTTCGGCATGGGCCTGGGCAACTTCTTCGGCGGGTCGCTTTCCAAGCTGTCGGGCGGCGTGGGCCAGATTTCCACCGCGGCCACCGCCAGCGCTTTTCGCATCAAGCTGCCGCTGCTCAGCGACATTCCCATCCTGGGCGACGTGCTGTTCAGCTATGGCGTGCTGACCTACCTGGCCGTGGCGGTGAGCATCGTGATGAGCTGGTATCTGAACCGCACGCGCCAGGGCCTGTGCCTGCGGGCCGTGGGCGAGAGCCCTGCCACCGCCGACGCGGCGGGCATCAACGTGCAGATGTACAAGTACATGGCCACTGTCATCGGCGGGGCCATCGCCGGCCTGGGCGGATTGTACTTCGTGATGGAGTACTCCGGCGGCACCTGGACCAACAACGGCTTCGGCGACCGCGGCTGGCTGGCTGTGGCGCTGGTGATATTCGCCCGCTGGCGTCCGCTGAACGCCATCTGGGGCTCGCTGCTGTTCGGCGCGCTGTACATCCTCTACCTGTACATCCCCGGCCTGGGCCGCGCCACCCAGGAGATCTTCAAGATGCTGCCCTA
>CAMVBO010000281.1 GCA_947165745.1 uncultured Clostridia bacterium
TCACGCCCAACTGCTCCGGGGTCTTCAAATTCAGGCCGAAGGCGATGTTGTCGTATACATTCAGGTGGTTGAACAGCGCGTACTTCTGGAACACCGTGTTGATGCGGCGCTTGTAGGGCGGGATGGCCGTCAGGTCGCCGCCCTCGAACAGCACCTCGCCGCTGGAGGGCATTTCAAACCCGCCGATGATGCGCAGCAGCGTGGTTTTGCCGCAGCCGGAGGGACCCAGCAGCGTGATGAATTCGCACTTGCGGATGTACAGATCCACGTCTCGCAGCACCTGGGTGTCGCCGAAATTCTTGCAAACGCCCTTCAATTCAATCAGCCGGGTATCCTGGATCATTTCAAATCACTCCTGTCCCTGTCAGCTAACCGTTGGGGAGGTATCGGAGGGGCGGAGCCCCACTGATGTTCAATCCGTTCCCGACGACATGTGCGTCGGGACGGAATGTAATTCTGCTCGCAGAATTCATACCTTGCGGATTTTGCGGCCGGAGGCCTTCAGGCCTCAAGCAAAATCCGGAGGGGGTGGCAATGGCGGGGGAGCTTGCTCCCCCTTCCGTATCAAAAACTCGGCGGCGTGGATACCCACAGCACCCTGCAAACGCCCTTGCCGGCGTTCACCAGCTTGCGGGGGGCGGCGGGGCGGAAGTAGAAACTCTCGCCCTTGTGGGCGCGCTCCACCCGGTCGCCCAGCACGATCTTCACCGTGCCAGAGAGCACGTAGCCGAATTCCTCGCCCTCGTGGGGGTCGTCCTCGGCGGTCTCGCCGCCGGGGGCCATCTCCAGCAATATCGGCTCCATGGCGTTCTTCTGGGCCGATGGGATCAGCCAGCGGATCATGCCCTTGAGGCCCTCCGGGTCTTCCTTGACGAAGATGTCCTCGCTGGAGAACACCAGCTTTTCATCCTTTTCGCGGAAGAAGGTGGGCAGGTCGGTGCCCAGGGTCTCCAGCAGGTCTGACAGCGTGTCCAGCGAGGGGGAGGTCAAATCCCGCTCCAGCAGGGAGATAAAGCTCTTTGAAAGCTCACAGCGGTCCGCCAGCTCCTCCTGGGTCAGTGCGCGCTGCAGGCGCAGCCTGCGCAGTTTATCGCCGATTTTCACGGTTCCGCCTCCGTTTATATCCAACAAAGTTTAAGATTACTGAACTTTTGGGCGAATTATATTAAACCATCTTTCGGCCCCCGTGTCAATACATATGGGCCTTCCGAAGCGTTAATTGTATGTGATTAAATTATAGGCGCAAAAGTTTAGTATCATTGAACCGGATGAAATGCGATTTTGGGTTGAACACAGCCGCCCGAAAATGCTATAATATGGGTGATTACGAAAGCTATGGGAGGCGGATGGCATGCTGGTGGTCGGCGCGGTGTTCGTGGATGTGAAGGGCTTTGCCCAGAACCATTACCTGCCCCTGGAGCGCAACGTGGGCGAGGTGCAGGTCACGGCGGGCGGCGTATGCCGCAACGTGGCGGAAAACTTCGTGAAGCTGGGCGTGAAGGCGCAGTTTGTCAGCATGGTGGACGACAACGCCCTGGGCCGGGACGTGCGCGAGCGGCTCGCGGCGCTGGGCGTGGGCGTGGACCACGTGATTGCCGCCGAAAATGGCATGGGCATGTGGCTGGCGATCCTGGACGAGAGCGGCAACCTGGCCGGGTCCATCTCCCGCCAGCCGGACTTCTCGGCCATGGAAAGGTATCTGGACGAGCACGGCGACGCCGTCATGGCTTCCGCCGAGGGCGTGGTGCTGGAGGTGGACACCAACGCGGCCATCTCCCAACGGGTGCTGTCGCTGGCGAAGCAGCATGGCAAGCCGGTCTACTCCATCGTGGGCAACATGGGGGTCATTCTCCGGCACCCGGAGTATTTGCACGACGTGGCCTGCTTCATCTGCAACGAGATGGAGGCCGGGCGGCTGTTCCGCGCGGACCTGACCCACCTGGAGCCCGAGGCCATGCTGGAGGCCCTCAAGCGGGGCAGCGCCGTGGCCGGCATCAAGGCCATGGTGATCACCATGGGCCCCCAGGGCGCGGTATACGTGGACAACGTGACCGGCGAGTTCGGCTACTGCCCGCCATTGGACGTGGAGGTGGTGGACACCACCGGCGCGGGCGACGCCTTCTTCTCCGCCGCCGTGGCCGCGCTGATGGGCGGCGCGCCGCTGTCCCAGGCCGTGCAGGAGGGCACGAAGCTGGCCGCCCAGACCCTGCGCGTGGCTGGAAGCTGCGCGGAATAGGGAGTAGGGAACAGGGAACAGGAATAGTGGCTGACGCTGATCCTGTAGAGGTGGCGTTGTGCCGCCAGCCCGACAGGGGCAAGACAGCAGAATGAAAGAAGATCCTGGATCTTTTTATTCTCCGTATACCTCTTCCATGATCTCCGCTGCCAGGCGGAGGTCATTTTCTGTCGTTTTGCGCCCGATGCTGACGCGAATGACCCGGGCGGCGTCGACCTCGGCCAGCCCCATGGCCCGGTAAACGTGGCTGACGGCCTGCTCCCGGGAGGCGCAGGCGGCCCCGCCGGAGACCTCCACGCCCTTCATGTCCAGCGCGGCGATGGCCTGCTCGGAGGTGAGCCGGGGCATGAGCAGCGCGACGACGCCCGGGAGCCTTGGCGCGGCTTCGCCCAGCAGCGACGCGCCGGGAATCCGCCGCGCGATTTCGCCGACGAACGCGGCCAACAGCGTCCGCTCCCGCGCGGCCTCCCGGGCCATGTCCGCCATGGCGATGTCCGCCGCCACGCCCAGCCCCGCGATGGCGGGCAGGTTCTCCGTCCCGGCCCGCTGGCCGAGCTCCTGTCCGCCGCCGTGAATCAGCGGCGGCACGTCCGCGCCCTGCCTTATGTACAGCGCTCCGACGCCCCGGGGTCCGTACAGCTTGTGGCCGGACAGGGTGAGCAGGTCGACGCCCAGCGTCTTCACGTCCACGGGGATGTGGCCCGCCGCCTGCACCGCGTCGCAGTGCAGCATAACGCAGCGCTCCCGGGCAAGGGCGGCGATTTCGGCCACCGGCTGGATGACGCCGGTCTCGTTGTTGGCCAGCTGCAGAGCGATCAGCCGCGTGTCCGGCCGCAACGCCCTGGCCACCGCCTCCGGGCACACCCGGCCGTTAGCCTCCGGGGAGACCAGCGAGACCGCCCCGCACAGCGCCTTCGCCGCGTTCAGCACCGAGGCGTGCTCGATGGCCGACACCACTGCGTGGCCGCCCCGCGCCGCCAGCAGCGCCTGGTTGTTGGCCTCGGTGCCGCCGGAGGTGAATCGGATTTCCTGGGGTGTCGCGCCGATGAGCGCCGCCACCGATTGCCGGGCCTGCCGCAGCGCCTTTCTGGCCGCGCCCGCCCCGGCGTAGGCCGCCGAGGGGTTGCGCCAGTTCTCCCGCATGCACTTTGCCATGGCTTCGACGACGCGCTCGTCCGTGGGCGTCGTCGCGGCGTGGTCGAGGTAGATCATGGGCGATTTCCTCCAAGGATTCATTCTTTTTGTATTATAGCATATCTGTCCCGGCCGCGCCATAGATTACCGGGAAGGAGGGATGGCCATGCAGAACGGCGAGGCGGCGCGGGAGCACGCGTTGACGCTGGT
>CAMVBO010000282.1 GCA_947165745.1 uncultured Clostridia bacterium
AACGGTCTCGGCAATACTTTACCTCCACACGGTTGGATTATCTAATCCCCGCATAAACTGGTTCAGAACCATTCCCTTGTCTGATCAAGCCAGACAAAAGAACCGTCCCCGTGTCTCCGGAAGGATTGGGACAGCCCCAGCGGTCTCTTTGATTCCCTCCGTGGGGCTGCTGGAGAAAATGAGACTAGGAACCGTCCCCGTGTCTCAAGGGAACTGCGTACCGGCCTCCAGCGGAAACTCCTCCGAAAGATTCACCGGAAGGTTGACAATTAGGGATTACAGGCATAGAATTCCGGATGAAGTCTATTTGTAAAGCGAGGAGAACAGACAGTGGCAAAAAGGTCACGGCACAGAAATAGAAGGCATTCCGGTCTGCTCCTGCTCCTGGCGCTGACCATGCTGCTGCATACGGGCGCGAGGGCCGCAGAGGATATAAGCACTGAGCTCGACATAAGCGCCGCGGAGGTGATAAGCACCGTGGATCCCGTGGCCTCGCCGGAGAATGTTTCCGCGGTGCTGTATAACAATACCAACGGGCTGCCCACCTCGGAGGCCAACGCCATCGTGCAGACCGGGGACGGCTTCCTCTGGATCGGCAGCTATGGCGGGCTGATTCGCTACGACGGCAATACCTTCGTGCGCATGGACTCCACCAGCGGCCTGACCAGCATCAAGTGCCTGTATGTGGACCGCCAGGACCGCCTGTGGATCGGCACCAACGACAACGGCGTCGCTGTGCTGGAGAAGGGCGAGGTGCGCAAATGGGGCAAGCTGGACGGGATGAAGTCGGCCCACACCCGCGCCATCACGGGAGATCAGAACGGGTATGTCTATGTCGCGACGACCTGCGGCATCGCCCTGATCGACGCGGACGGAAACCTGCGGATGATGGAGGAAGAGCGCATCGCCGAAGCGAACATGCGGGATCTGAAAATGGGCGGCGACGGCATCATCTATGGGCTGAGCAATTTCGGCGACCTGATGAAGATCAAAGACGGCCGGCTGATCAGTTTCCTGCCCGCTGAGGAAAGTCCCGTGCAGGGCGTGGCCTGCATGCTTCCCGACCCGACAAAGCCGGGCGGGCTCTGGTTCGAGGCCGGCGACTATGGGTTCTATCACGGAACCTATGGGGAAAACCTCACCGATCTGAAGCCGATTGATATCCAGCCCCTGAACACGGTGCAGCATATGGAATACATTGACGGCAGGCTGTGGGTCTGCGCCACCCACGGCATCGGCGTGCTGACGGAGGACGGCTTCCGGGTGCTGGATGATCTGCCGATGAACAACTCCATCGTCCACATGATGCGGGATTATCTGGGCAATCTCTGGTTCACCTCCACGCGGCAGGGCGTGATGAAGGTGGTGCCAAACCAGTTTTCCAACCTGTTTGAGCGCTACGGCCTGCCGGAGCGGGTGGTGAATTCCACCTGCATGTACGAGGGACAGCTGTTCGTCGCGACGGACACCGGGCTGATGGTGCTGAATGAAAACGGCCCGGTCTCCAGCCTGCCGCTGACGAAGGCCGTCACCAACACCGGCGCGGCCTTTCAGGCGGACGCGGGGGTGGACGACCTGATCCGGCTGCTGGACGGCTGCCGAATCCGCTCCATCCTCCGGGACAGCCAGAACCGGCTGTGGATCTCCACCTGGCGAAAATACGGGCTGCTGCGCTACGACAGGGGCGAACTGACCGTATTCGCCCAGGGGGACGGGCCCCTTTCCAACAGCATGCGCGCCGTCTGCGAGCGCAGGGACGGCACGATCCTCGTGGCCCTGGTGGGCGGGGTGAACGTCATCCACGGCGACCGCATCGTCGCCTCCTATGGCGAGGCGGACGGCATCGAAAATACCGAGAGCCTGACCGTCGCGGAGGGGACGAACGGCGACATCGTCCTTGGTTCCAACGGCGGCGGCATCTACATTATCAACGAATCCGGCGTGCGGAACATCAACGTCGAGGACGGGCTGCCTTCCGACATCGTGATGCGCCTGAAGCGCGACCCGAAGCGGGATCTGATCTGGATCGTCACCAGCAGCGCCATCGCCTACATGACGCCGGACTACCAGGTAAAAACGGTCCAGAAGTTCCCCTACAGCAATAACTTCGATCTTTTCGAGAACAGCAAGGGCGACATGTGGGTGCTTTCCAGCAACGGCATCTATGTCGTGCCCACGGAGGAAATGATCGCAAACGGAGAAATCCACCCCGTTTACTACAGCATTGCCAACGGCCTGCCCTGCACCACCACGGCCAATTCCTACAGCGAGTTGACCGACGAGGGGGATCTGTATATCTCCGGAACTACCTGCATCTGCAAAGTCAACATCGAGAAGCCCTTTGAGGACGTGGAGGAACTGAAGGTCAACGTCCCGTTTGTGGAGGTGGACGGCCGGACGGTTTATCCCCAGGAGGACGGTGGATTTACGATCCCCTCGGACACCCAGAAGCTGACCGTATACAGCTATGTATTCAACTATTCGCTGAGCGATCCCCAGGTAAAATACCAGCTGGAGGGACTGGAGCAAAGCGGTACGACGATCCGGCGCAGCGACATGGTTCCCGTGGATTACACGAACCTGCGCGGCGGCACGTATCATTACACGATGCAGCTGAAGGATGCCATGGGCCGGGGCGACCGGGAAGTATCCGTACGGATCGTCAAGGTAAAGGCGTTCTACGAGCGGGCCTGGTTCTACCTGCTGGTGGGACTCGCGACAGCGATCGTGATCGCCCTGCTGGTGCGGGCGTATGTCCGCCGGAAGATGCGGGCGCTGGAGGCCCGGCACCGGGAGGAGGCCAAGCGGGAGCGTATTGAGAACGAGCTGCAGCTGGCGACCAACATCCAGGCGGGTGTGCTGCCCCACACCTTCCCGCCCTTCCCGGACCGGCACGAATTCGACATCTATGCCAGCATGACCCCCGCCAAGGAGGTGGGCGGTGATTTCTATGACTTCTTCCTGATCGACGAGGATCACCTGGGCCTGGTGATGGCCGATGTTTCCGGCAAGGGCGTACCCGCAGCCCTGTTCATGATGGTCTCGCGGGCGCTGATCCGGGCCCATCTGCAAAACGGCGACAGCCCCGCTCAAGCCCTGGCCCACGCCAACGAGCAGCTGTGCGAGGGCAACGGGGCAGAGCTGTTCGTCACCGTGTGGGCGGCCGTGCTGGAGATCAGCACGGGCAGGGGCGTCGCCGCCAACGCCGGGCACGAGCATCCCGCGCTGCGCCGGGCGAACGGGGCCTACGAGCTGCAGATTTACCGTCACTCCCCCGCCGTGGCCACCATGGAGGGCCTGCGGTTCAGGGAGCACGAATTCCAGCTCGACCCCGGGGACAGCCTGTTTGTCTACACGGACGGCGTGGCGGAGGCAACGAACGCTGCAAACGAGCTCTTTGGCAATGAGCGCATGCTCGCCGCCCTGAACGTCGATCCCGACGCGAAGCCGGAAACAGTGCTTTCCAACGTCATGCTCGGCATTGACGCCTTCGTGGCCAATGCCGAGCAGTTTGACGACATCACGATGCTGTGCCTGAAATACAACGGCCCCGCTGATCGCGGGGCCTGAGCGGACAGTC
>CAMVBO010000283.1 GCA_947165745.1 uncultured Clostridia bacterium
ATCGATGCTGAAGGCCATCACCGAGACCAACCGCCGCCGGGAGATCCAGCAGAAGTACAACGAGGAAAACGGCATCGAGCCCCAGACCGTGCGCACCGCCATCCGCGAGCTGATGGCGGTGACGCGCAAGCCCGACGACTCGGACGCCGCCTCCGGCATGGACGAGGAGGAGAAGCGCATGGCCATCGAGCGGCTGGAGGAGCTGATGCTCCAGGCCGCCAACAACCTGGACTTCGAGAAGGCCGCCAAGTACCGCGACGAGATGCTGGCGCTGAAGGGCGAGAAGGTCATGGCGAGCAACGAACATTCCCGGCAAAAACGCAGACGACGCGAAAAGATGACTCACAGGAATCCAGGATGATTCAAATATGCCTTCCCCTTTGGGGGGGAAGGCATGAATGGCGCCGCGTGAAGGACTTACACGAAATACAGGCCAGCCGCTTCCGATCAGCATGAATTCATCTGCATACGGATCAGATTTGACTTGACTCAACAGCGAGGTGATAAAACGTGACAGTCGCCATCCTGCTCCAGGCGGCGCTTTGGCTGTGGTTCCTCGGCTGCACGACCACCTATCGTTTCGGTAAACACATCCTCGTCGAAGGGATGGGCGTCAAAAGCGCTGAGTTTGCCACACTGTGCCTGTACAGCGTCGGATTGATTCTCTACCATTGCGCGCAGCCCGCCGGTAAGTGGATTCTGCTGGCGATACTGTGCCTATGGTTCGTCGTGGAATTCTTTTGCCACTGGTATTACACGATCTTCGGCGTGTCCGAGAGAAAGCTGAAGGGCTATAACGCGTGTTTCAGGAATACGATCCGCCTTTTCCCAATGAGTGACAAGAGGCTCGTTCCCGACCTCTATCATATTGTGCAGCACATACTGATCCTGCTGAACATCATTGTGTGCCTGGCAGCATGACAGAACGAGGTTTTTAAACTGGACCGGCAAATCACCGACCCAATAATTCCTTTGGAGGCGACCATGAAAAAGGTCAAGATCACCGTCGTGCGGATGGCCCGCTATGACGACCTGATGGAGCAGTACGAGAACCCCATCGTGCACGCCTGTACGATGGCACTGGGCCAGGAATTCATCTGCAACGGGGCAGCGGCCAGAGGGCATGTGCGAAAGCGCATGGGAGACGCTTTCCCCCTTCGTGATGGCACTGGCTCATGGAGCGGAGAATCTGTACGACGGCTGGATGAAGGACCCGAAGTCGGCCATGATCTCCTGCAACGACGGCTTCCGGCCGGTGAGCTTTCTGATTGAAACCATGGAGGAGGACGCAGCATGAGCCGTATCGAGCGCTACGACGTCAACGAGGAATGGGCGCACTCCGGCGTCATCAAGGCCGGGAACCTGGTTTTTCTCAACTACTGCGCCGGCAACGTGGGCCAGGGCATCGAGGCCCAGGTCAACGGCGCCATTGACGAGATGGAGAAGCGGCTGGCCATGGTGGGCCTGGGGCTTGAAGACGTGGTGCAGATGGACTGCCTGTTCCGGGACGTGTGGAACATCCCCGTGATGGAAAAGGTCATCAAGGAGCGGTTCCACGGGAAATACCCGGTGCGCAAGTCCATCCAGACCGAGTTCGCCCACGTGGGCGGACAAGACGGGCTGCTGTTCCAGCTGGATGGCATTGCGTACGCGGACGAATAGAGGTTATTTTGGGGACATGTACAAATATTGATTTATCGGAGTGTAGGCGCGATACCCCAAAGCTTTCCCCCATGGGGAAGGCTTTTGGAGGGGCTGCATCTTCCCGCCAAACGTGAATTTGGCCCACCGAACAGACACGAACAAAGAACGCTTCAGATGGAATGAGGTAGCATCATTGAACATCAACGAAATCATCATCAAAGGCGCGCGGGAGCACAACCTGAAAAACGTGAACCTGGTCATCCCCCGGAACAAGCTGATCGTGATGACCGGCCTGTCCGGCAGCGGCAAGAGCAGCCTGGCGTTCGACACCATCTATGCCGAGGGCCAGCGGCGCTATGTGGAAAGCCTTTCCAGCTACGCCCGCCAGTTCCTGGGCCAGATGGAGAAGCCTGACGTGGACTACATCGAGGGTCTGTCCCCCGCCATCTCCATCGACCAGAAGACCACCAGCCGCAACCCGCGCTCCACGGTGGGCACGGTGACGGAGATCCACGACTACCTGCGCTTGATGTACGCCCGTATCGGCGTGCCCCACTGTCCCAATTGCGGCAAGCCCATTCGCCAGCAGACGGTGGACCAGATCGTCGATCAGATCATGGCCCTGCCGGAGCGCACGAAGCTTATGATCCTGGCCCCAGTGGTGCGCGGACGCAAGGGCGAGTATACCAAGATGCTGGAGGACTTGGGCAAGCAGGGCTATGTACGCGTGCGCATCGACGGCGAGCTGTACGAGCTTTCCGATCCGCCAAAGCTGGCCAAAAACAAAAAACACACCCTCGAAGTGGTGGTAGACCGGCTGATCGTGCGTGAGGACATCCAGCAGCGGCTGACGGACTCGCTGGAGACCGCCATGAAGCTGGCCGAGGGCCTTGTGATCGCCTCTGTGATAGACGGCGAGGACATGCTGTTCAGCCAGAATTACGCCTGTCCGGACTGCGGCATCTCCATCGGTGAGCTGACGCCCCGCATGTTCTCCTTCAACAACCCCTACGGCGCCTGCCCCACCTGTTCGGGTCTGGGCATGCTGATGAAGATCGACCCGGCCATCGTGATCCCCGACCCCACGAAGTCGCTGAACGGCGGCGCGATCCAGGTTTCCGGCTGGAACAGCGCGGAGCTGGATTCCATGGCGCATACCTACCTGCAGGCCCTGGCGGACCAATATCACTTCTCACTGGACACGCCCGTGGCGGACCTGCCGGAGGACGTGGTGGATATGCTGCTCTACGGCACCAACGGCGAGAAAGTGACCATACACTACACCCGGGGCGACGGCGGCGGAACGTTCTCCGCGCCCTTTGAAGGCATCGTCACCAACCTGGAGCGGCGCTATCGGGAGACCAACAGCGACGCCATGAAGTCGCTGTACGAGGGCTACATGAGCCAAGTGCCCTGCCCGGACTGCGAGGGCAGGCGTCTGAAAAAGGAATCCCTGGCCGTGACGATCCAGGAGCGGTCCATCGCCGAAGTTTCCGACCTGTCCGTGCGTGACTGCCGGGCGTTCTTTGAAGACCTGAACCTTACGGAGAAGGAGCGCATCATCGCTCACCAGATTTTGAAGGAGATCCGCTCCAGGCTCGGGTTTCTGTCGGACGTGGGTTTGGGATATCTGACCCTGTCCCGCAGCGCGGGCACCCTCTCCGGCGGCGAGGCCCAGCGCATCCGCCTGGCCACCCAGATCGGCAGCGGCCTGGTCGGCGTGCTGTACATCCTGGACGAGCCTTCCATCGGCCTGCATCAGCGGGACAACCGGCGGCTGCTGAACAGCTTGAAGGGCCTGCGGGACCTGGGCAACACGCTGATCGTCGTGGAACACGACGAGGAGACCATGCTGGACGCGGACTGGATCGTGGACGTGGGCCCCGGCGCGGGCATCCACGGCGGCGAGATCGTGGCCGAGGGCACGCC
>CAMVBO010000284.1 GCA_947165745.1 uncultured Clostridia bacterium
GGCCGCAGCAACCGCCTGGCCTACGCCTATCTGACCGTCAACCCCAGCAAGGTGCTCACCGAGGCCGCGGACAAGCGGCTGAACGCCATCCGGGAGTTCACGGAGTTCGGCTCCGGCTTCCGCGTGGCCATGCGGGATCTGGAAATCCGCGGCGCGGGAAACCTGCTGGGCAGCGAGCAGAGCGGCTTCATGGCGTCCGTGGGCTACGACCTGTATGTGAAGATGATCGAAGAGACCGTCCGCGAAATGCGGGGCGACACCACCCTGGACGACATCGAGACCCGGGTGGATCTCAAGATCGACGCCTACCTGCCACAGGAGTACATTGCCAACGATCTGCTGCGGGTGGAGATGTACAAAAAGATCGCCTCCATCCGCAACCGGGAGAACCGGGACGATTTGACCGACGAGCTGATCGACCGCTTCGGCGACCCGAACCGGCCCGTGATGAACCTGATCGACATCGCCCACCTGAAGGCCCTCTGCGCGCGCATGGGCATCGACTACGTGACCATGCGGGGCGACGAGCTGATGATGCGCTTCTCCATGGCCGCCGACATCGACCCCGTGCGCACCATTTCCGCCCTGAAGGGCTTTCCCAGATACCTGCGCCTCAAGCCCATCAACCCCATGGAGGTCTATTACTACGAGCGCGGCAAGGAGCCGGAAGAACTGCTGCGCGGCGCCGTGAAGGTGATGGAGCAGGTCGTGGCGCGATTTGAGGCGGGTGAAGGACAGGAGGAAACAGGGGACAGGGAGCAGGAATAGCTGATGTCGCCCAACCCAAGGCCTCCCCTGTGCAAGGGGAGGTGGCGCGCAGCGCCGGAGGGGTTGTAATGCCCTGGTGCGCCGCCCTGCCTTATCCACTCGAAAGGAGCCAGTCATGCTGACCATCGCCCCCGAGCGCCTCACCGCCGAGGCCTATATCGACTTCTTAAAGCGCACCGACCTGGGCAGCCAGTACCCGGCGGAGCGCTTCGAGGCGCGCATCGAAAAGCTGGTTCAAAGCGCCGCCGTCAGCCTCACCGCCCGGGAGGACGGCCGGCTGGTGGGCGTGCTGTTCGGCATCACGGACTTTGCCTACTGGCTGTTCATCACGGACCTGGGCGTGGACCGGGATTTCGTGGGCCGCGGCATTGGCAAAAGGCTGATGGCCGCCGCCCTGGAAACAGCCGGCGGCGCGGACGACATCATCGTCTACACCTGCGCCAATGAGAACGCCGTGGGTTTCTATGAAAAGCTGGGCATGCGGCTTGCCGACGACGTGATGGTCTACAACCGCGTCCAATGGACGGACTTCACGGTGAAATAGTATGGAAGTCATCGAAATCTTCGGCGAAAACTACTTCGGCCGCTGGCGCGATACGCGCACGGCCTGCCGGGGCATCGTGCTGCGCGGGGATGAGATCCTCACTTCCTATGAGACGGTCACCGGCCAGTACATGATCCCCGGCGGCGGCCTGGAAAGCGGGGAGAGCGCCGGGTACTGCTGCCGACGCGAGGTGGCCGAGGAGACGGGCGCTCTCGTGGAGCCCGGCGAACCCGTCCTCGAGATCGACGAGTACTACGAGGACTGGAAGTATATCAGCCTCTATTTCTTCTGCAAGCCCGTGGGCACGACCGAACGCCATCTCACGGATCGGGAGAAGGAAGTGGGTATGGAGCCCCGCTGGGTCAGCATTGAACAGGCCGTCGCGGAGTTTTCCCGCCACGCGGAATACGCCGCCGACGACGAAATGCGCCGGGGACTGTACCTGCGGGAGTATACGGCATTGAAACGGTTGTTGGGGGATGCGGAGGGGCAAGCATAACCCCTCGATCACAGGGGGAGCTGCGGCCGCCGCAGAAGACTTCACCGCGATAACACATGGAAAAGGAGGCGATCCCATGGCCAAGGGCTTTCTGCCCGTGAACGCGAAGGAAGCGCGCCAGCTGGGCTGGGACGCGCCGGATTTCGTGTATGTCACCGGCGACGCCTATGTGGATCACCCCTCCTTCGGCCTGGCCATCATATCCCGGGTGCTGGAGGCGGCGGGGTATCGCGTGGCCATGCTGCCCCAGCCGGATTGGCATTCCTGCGAGCCCTTCAAGGAGTACGGGCGGCCGAAGATTGGCTTTCTGGTCACGGCGGGCGTGATCGATTCCATGGTGAACCACTATACCGCCGCGAAGAAGAAGCGCAGCGAGGATGCCTATTCCCCCGGCGGCCAGGCGGGCCACCGCCCCGACCGGGCGACCATCGTCTACTGCAACCGCATCCGGGAGGCCTACGGCTCCATCCCCATCGCCATCGGCGGGGTGGAGGCGTCGCTTCGGCGCTTCGCCCACTACGACTACTGGGACGACCGGGTGCGCAACTCCATGCTGGTGGACAGCGGCGCGGACGTGCTGATGTTCGGCATGGGGGAGCGCAGCGTCGTCGAAGTGGTCCGGTGGATGGCCTCGGGTCGGGATTATTCCGAAATGCGCATCCCCGGCACCTGCGTGATGGCGGGCGAGGTGCCCGAGGGGTTTCTCGAAATCCCGACGATGGAGACCGTGGCGAAGGACAAGCGGGCCTATGCCGAGGCCTTCAAGGTACAGTACGACCAGCAGGACCCGGTGCGCGGCAAGCCCATCGCCCAGAAGCACGGCAAGAAGTGGATGCTGCAGAACGTGCCCGACATGCCGCTGACGGAGGCGGAGCTGGACGCGGTCTACGCGCTGCCCTATCAGCGCACGTATCACCCGATGTATGAAAAATCCGGCGGCATACCGGCCATCGAGGAAGTGAAGTTTTCCATCGCCTCGGTGCGGGGCTGCTTCGGCGCCTGCTCCTTCTGCGCGCTGACCTTCCACCAGGGCAGGATCGTCACCGCCCGCAGCAAAAAGAGCATCGTGGAGGAGGGGCGGCTGCTCACAAAGCTGCCCGGCTTCAAGGGCTACATCCACGACGTGGGCGGCCCCACGGCCAATTTCCGCAAGCCTGCCTGCGACAAGCAGCTGAAATCGGGCGCCTGCGTGAACCGCCAGTGCCTGTTCCCGAGGCCGTGCCCCAACATGAAGGCCGACCACCGGGAGTACATCGACATCCTGCGCGCCCTGCGCGAGCTGCCGGGCGTGAAGAAGGTGTTTGTACGCAGCGGCATCCGCTTCGACTATGTGCTGGCGGACAGGAAAAACAACTTCCTGCGGGAGCTGTCGGAACACCACGTGTCCGGGCAGCTGAAGGTAGCGCCGGAACACGTCAGTCCCCGGGTGCTGCACTACCTGGGCAAACCCGCCGTGGAGACCTACGACGAGTTCGTCAAGCGCTATAAGCAGGTGAACCAGGCGCTTGGCCTCAAGCAATACCTGGTGCCCTACTTCATGTCCAGCCACCCTGGCTGCACGCTGGACGACGCCATCCTGCTGGCCCAGTACATGAAGCGCACCGGCCAGCACCCCGACCAGGTGCAGGACTTCTACCCGACGCCGGGCACGCTGTCCACCGCCATGTTTTTCACGGGCCTTGACCCAAGGGACATGACGGAGGTGTACGTGCCCCGGGACCCGGAGGAGAAGGCCATGCAGCGGGCGCTGATGCAC
>CAMVBO010000285.1 GCA_947165745.1 uncultured Clostridia bacterium
CTCGGAGAAGTCCTGGTGGCCGGGGGTGTCCAGTATGTTGATGCGATAGCCAAGGCGAGGATCCGGAGGATTCGCGGTTTCTCCCTCCGGGAGAAACTGGCTTTGGCAAATCAGCGATTTGTCGAAGCCGCCTTTGTAGTCAAACTGCATCGCCGACGAGGTCACCGAAATGCCGCGCTGCTTTTCGATCTCCATCCAGTCGGAGGTGGCGTGGCGGGCGGCCTTGCGGGCCTTGACCGAGCCGGCCTGGCGAATCGCGCCGCCGTACAGCAGCAGCTTCTCCGTCAGCGTGGTCTTGCCGGCGTCGGGATGGGAAATGATGGCGAAGGTGCGCCTGCGCGCCACTTCCGCCGCGAGTTCGGGATGATTCATAATAATCTCCTCCAGATTTCAGTCTCGTTTCATTTCATCGTTCCGCGACGCGGCTTAAATCGGCCTGTACATGGAAAATGCTCCTTTTCGTGGAATACTGCGACATGGTCTATAGTGTGTTTCTAAAATGAGGAATGTGCAGTTTCGGATGGATTGGGCTGCAGTTCAAGGCGGTTCCCCGCAGGTTTGCCGGTGGCAAATCAAGGGGAAGCAACGCGGAAGTGCAGCTCAAGCCGCCGAAATGGCGCTTTTGTGCTTTGGAAACACACTCTGATATTGTAGTATTCCCGCAAGGAGCGTGTCAATCACGCAGGGCTGTTGATTGCGTTAATATTCGTATACAGAGCGGAACGGTCCGCGAAAAAGAAGAACCAGATTGCCACGTCGGCCTGACGGCCTCCTCGCAATGACGTCGCGCTGGTATGCTGTGTCAGAGGACACGCATGCGCAGGACGTCATTGCGAGAAACCCCGAAGGGGTGACGTGGCAATCCGGTTCCTTTTTCTGACAGGCGGCGCAGACCGGCATCTCCAGAAGCGCGGCAGCCCCTATTCCTAACGCTAAGTCAAGGGAAACCAACGCAGAAATGCAGTTCAAGGCGCCGAAAATGCATCCTGGGGAATTAAGAAACACACTCTAATCCCTATTCCCTAATCCCTATTCCCTAATCCCTAATCCCTCAATCCCCAGATACCGCTTGATCTCGGCGATATATCTTTCGCCCATGGCGGAAAGGATGGCGTTGTTTTTCACCACATAGCCCACCTCCATGACGCTGTTGGGGTTGTTGCTGTCGGCCTCGTAGGGCACGGCGATGAAGTCGTCACCGTTCAGCTCCTCGCAGATGATGCCGGAGCAGAGGGTGTAGCCGTTCAGGCCGGTCATCAGGTTCAGGTTGGTGGCCCGGTCGGTGGTCTTGATGCTGCGGGGATAGTCGTTGGTGGAGAGGATTTCCTCGGCGAAGTAGAAGGAGCTGTCGTCCCCCTGCTCAAAGGACAGGCAGGGATAGGGTGCCAGATCGTCAAAGGTGATGGAGGCCCTGTCCGCCAACGGATGGCCCCGCCACAGGTAGACATAGGCGTTGCAGTTGATCAGGTGGTGGAAGGCCAGGCCGTTGGCGTTCAACAGCTTCAGCAGCGCCTTGCGGTTGAAGTCGCTGAGGTAGAGGATGCCGATTTCGCTGCGCATGGAGGCCACGTCGCTGATGACCGAAAGGGTCTTGGTCTCGCGGATGGCAAATTCATACTTGGCCACGTCGTAGGTCTTCACCATCTCCACGAAGGCCTTAACCGCGAAGGAATAGTGCTGGCACGACACGCCGAACTTTTGCTTGCGCTCGCCGCCCTTGCCGTACTTCTCCAGCAAATTCAGGTACTGGCCGTACACCTGGCGGGCATAGGGCAGGAAATCCACGCCCTCGGCCGTCAGCGTCACACCCCGGCCCGTGCGGTTGAACAGCACGATGCCCAATTCCTTTTCCAGCTCCTTGATGGCGCTGGTCAGCGAGGGCTGCGACACGTACAGCTTCTCCGCCGCCCGGTTGATGGAGCCGATTTCCGAGATGGTGATGATGTAGTTCAGCTGTTGCAGGGTCATGGCCGCGCCTCCGTTTTCAGATATACTCAATTATATTATAGCTTAAATCTATAGCCTTGTCCAATAATTTAGCGCTATGGTAAGTTATAGAATCAGTATATAACATTGCCATGGAACCGGATTGTCACGTTGGGACATCCATGTCCCTCCTCGCAATGACGTTGCGGATCATGCGATGTACAACGTCAATCGTCTCGCACGATGTCATTGCAAGGAGCTCAAAGCGCAGCTTTGAACGACGCGGCAATCCGGTTCCCCAAACATGATTTCATTTTACAGGTCCTGCTGCAGGTGCGCGGCAACCACTTTCCCTGATTCCTGCTCCCTACTCCCTCTTCCCCAGCTTCGCGTAGGTCTTTTCGATAAACTTCGCCTTGTCCACGATGAAGCGTTCGTGGGTGCCCTCGCTGATGGTGCCGGCGGCGTCCCAGGCGCGCACGGCAAAGGTCAGCCGGCGGCGGTCGATCTCCGTCAGCACGGCCTCGCAGGTCACGTTCATGCCCACCGGCGCGGCGGCCAAGTGGCGGATGTTCACCGCCGTGCCCAGGGTGATCTGGCTGTCCGGCAGCTCGCCCTCCACGCACTGCGCGGCGGTGTCCTCAAGGAACGCCACCAGATAGGGCGTGGCCAGCACGGGCATCAGCCCTTCGCCGAAGGAGGCCGCGGTCACGGCTTCGGTGACGGTCTTCGTCTGTTGATATTTTTGTCCGATTTGCATATGATTCCTCCGATATACAACCCCTCCGGCGCTTCGCGCCACCTCCCCTTACACAGGGGAGGCTGGGCAAGTGCGGCAGCCGCTATTCCTGTTCCCTGTTCCCTGTTTTCTATTCCCTACTCCCTATTGCCTACTCCCTATCCCCTACTCCCTCTTCCCTCTGTCCCAACATATTCATCACCCGCTGATACAGCGCCACGTCCATCAGCGCCGCCACGCGAGTGCCCTCTGCGGTGTATTCCTCTTCGAGGACCTGCCCCTTGCCGTGGATCAGCGACAGCACGCCGCCCTTGTCATAGGGGATCACCAGCTCCGCCCGATGGCGCATGGCGGCCACGCGGCGGCTGATTTCCGCCTTCAGCTTGTCCAGGCCCGCGCCCTGTTTTGCCGAAATCAATATGGCGTCGGCGGGCTCGATCATGCCGCCGACGGGGGCCTGGTCGGCCTTGTTCAGTGCCTCCAGGATGGGCTTGTCCGAAGCTCCCAGGTCGTTCAACACCTCGAACACCGTGGCGCGCTGCTGGGCATAGTGGGGGCTGGAGAGGTCGGAGACCACCACCAGAAGGTCCGCATAGAGGGCCTCCTCCAGCGTGGAGCGGAAGGCCTGCACCAGCTGGTGGGGCAGCTTGCGAATGAAGCCGACGGTGTCCACCACCAGGCAGCTGCGGTTCTCCGGCAGGTCCACGTTGCGCATCACCGGGTCCAGCGTGGCGAACAGCTTGTCCTCCACCAACACGTCCGCGCCGCTCAGCGCGTTCAGCAGCGTGGATTTCCCGGCGTTGGTATAGCCCACCAGCGCCACGGTGGTCTGGCCGGTCTTTCCCCGGCGGGCGCGGCGCAGGTCCCGCTGCTTCTTGATCTCCTTCAGCTGGCCCTC
>CAMVBO010000286.1 GCA_947165745.1 uncultured Clostridia bacterium
TCTCTTACTTCTTCGGACGCTTCGCGCCGTAGAGGGAGCGGCCCTGCATGCGCTTGGCAACGCCAGCAGCATCGAGAGCGCCGCGGATGATGTGGTAACGCACGCCAGGGAGATCGCGGACCTTGCCGCCGCGGATCAGCACAACCGAGTGCTCCTGCAGGTTGTGGCCGATACCCGGAATGTAGCAGGTACCTTCGATGTTGTTCGTCAGACGAACACGCGCGATTTTACGCAAAGCGGAATTCGGCTTCTTGGGGGTCTGCGTCTTAACGGACATGCAGACGCCTCGCTTCTGCGGACAGGACTGCAGAATCGGGGAATTCGACTTGCTGGTTACCTTTTCTCTACCCTTGTGGATCAACTGATTGATCGTCGGCATTGAAGAAAAGCACCTCCTGAACTATTATGGATCTTATTAAGCCTCTATATACACTTCCGCAACCCTGGAAGGATACGAGCATTGTCCGGCGGACGGGGGCTTCTCCCGGGTCAGCGCGCCGGCAGTATATCGGGCACTATTTCCGGATTCCCGCAGAGGCGGTCTTGACCTCCACCCCGCAGGCCTCGCCCAGCTGCTTCATGGTGTCCACCTCCACCATGCGCACGCCCGCCTCGTTGCAGGCCTGGCGCACCTGGCGCAGGATGAACAGATCAGCGTCCCGGGCGACATAGGCTTCGGCGATTTCGCCGGCCTGGATGGCGCGGATGAGCCTGCGCGTGCCGACGACCTTGTCGGCCTCTTTCAGCTTTTCCAGCATGAGCGCACGCTCCTTCCCGCCGGGGATTCACATACCCGAACTCGAATATGATACCATCGAATACCCGCAATGTCAAGCAAAAAACGGGTTTCCTCCGCGCCTGTCGGAAATTTTAACCTACATTATTTCCTGTAGAACATTTCAAACGCGCTGCCCGCCGGATAGACCTGCACATGCTGTTTGTACTTCACGCCCTGGTACTTGAAAACCTTTTTGTCGGCCTTCTTTTTCAGATAGCCGTACATTTCTTTCAGCGTGGTGAGCTTGTTCCTGTTGCCGTCGGCGGGCATCCTGCCCTTGGTCTTGACGCCGTCGGTCAGCCATTTGGTGAAGTAGCTGTACTTATTGCCCAGCGACCAGCTGGTCTCCCGATAGGCGCTGGAGGTGAGCACATAGAATTTGTTTTCCCGCACGAACGCGCCCTGGCCGGGGGCCAGCACGCCCTTGTCCAGATCCCGGAAGGCATCCACCACGGCCTGGTCAAAGGCTTCGGGCGAAAACGCAGGCGATTCGAACACATGCGCGCTGTCAAAGTCCTCCGCGCTGAGCGCCGGGGCGGCCACGCCCGCCGCGCCATAGATGGCCGTCCCGGAGCCGCAGCTGTCGATCATCACGATCACCTGGCCGGGAACCTCGTTCAGCCAGCCCGCCAGGCGTCCCAGCGTCAGGCCGTATCGGTCGTACCAGTTGGAATACCGGAAGTCGGGATAGACCATCAGGCACCCGGCATAGCCGGAGTAGCGGCCGCCGATTTCATACATCTCGTCGCCATGGGTGGAGATGTAAAACAGGGACACGTCCCCCGCCTCGGCCCCGGCGAAGGTGCTCCTGATCAGCGCGTGGATCTGCTCCGCCGTCTGGTTGTTGGCTGCGCAAACCGACCACTTGCCGCCGGCGGGGCCGCGCACGTTCTTCAGCATCTTGGCCATCAGCGCCGAATCCTTCTTCCCGGGCATGCTGGACATGCCGGAACCGGGAAAGCTGCTCTGCCCGATCACCAGCGCCCGGTAGGCCGGCACCTTGGTGACGTTCACGGGAATCTCGGCCCGCTGGCCGTTGTAGGTGGTCAGGGTAATGACGGCGCTGCCCTTCGACAGGGCCCGGGCCGTGCGGCCGGAAACCTGTACCACGGAGGGATCGGAGCTCTCGATGCGCACCGCGCCGCTGCTGCCGGGGCTGAGGATCGTCTCGATCTTCACGCTGCGGCCCATCCACAGCGCCGTTTCTCCCAGGGTGGAGGTGACGTAGACGGGCGCCGGCTTGACTGTCACCGCGCACTTTGCCTTCTTGCCGTTGAAAGTCCTGGCGGTGATGGTGGCCTTGCCCACGCCCACGGCCAGAATCGCTCCGGTGCTGTCCACCGTGGCCACGTCGGCATTTGAGGAAGTGAAGGTGATGGCGGAAGCAGTGTTTTTGGTAAGCCTGGCGGCGAGGACCGCCTGCTCGTCCACACCCAGCGTCAGCTTCTTGGCCGACAGTGTGACCTTCTTCGGGGCCTTCTTCACCGTCACGACGCAGCTGCTGACGACGCCGTCCACTTCCAGCGTGATGGTGGCCTTGCCGGCTTTCTTGCCGGTGACGAGGCCCGAAGCGTCCACGGTGGCGATCTTCCTGTTGGAGCTGGCAAACACCGCGCCGACATCCGCCGGCAAAGTGCCGCCCTCCAGCGTCAGCCGGAACTTCTCCTTCACGCCCAGCGTGATGGCCGAGGTCGTCAGCACCGGCTGGGCCGGGATCAGCGCCATGGCCGCCGCGTCCTGGCCGCCTTCCCCGCCGTCGGCGGAGGTCAGCGCAACCTCGGCGTCTCCGGCGTCCTCCGCCTTGGGCGCGGCATCGTCATCCATGCCGTCCACGGGCAGGGAAAACGCCTCCAGCTCCGGCACGGCCGCGTCCGGCGCATTGATTTCCTCTTCCGGAACGATCGGCGCTCCCATAGGGAGGGATTCCTCCGCCAGGGCCATGCCAAGCGCGAGCGCAAGGACCGTCAAAGCCGCCAGCAGACGTCTTAATCGCATCGTCAAGTTTCATCCTCTCCTGTGGACACACTACCACAAAGGGGAGAACCCGCGTTCAGCGGGCTCTCCCCCCAAGGCTATTCGATAATCAGATCTGCGGCTCGGCGTCGTTCTCCAGCGCCACATTCTCCACGCTGCGGATGGCCCAGCGGGCGACGACGATGGTGTTCTGCAGCGAGCCCATGGTCAGGGTCACGGTGTCGTCCTTCAGCGCGGCGATGGTGCCGTACAGGCCGCCGATGGTGCAGATGCGGTCGCCCACCTTCAGGGCAGCCAGCATATTCTTGACCTGCTTGTCCTTTTTGCGCTGGGGACGGATCAGCAGGAAGTAGAAAATGGCGACCATGGCCACCATCATCACGATGGTCATCATCAGGTCGCCGCCCATGGGCGCGGCCGCCTGGGTGCCGGTGGCGGCGGTTGCGGCGGTGCTTTCGGCGGCGGTAACGGCCACGGCCTCGCCGGCCTCGGCCAGGATGTTCATCAGGTTCATCATCATTTCAATTCTCCTTTGCATACATATGGATACTGTACCCATTATAACCGAGTTTGTCAACAATTACAACTTTTACGGCCTGTTTTCCCGCCGCTTTGCGGAATCTTTACTTTCTGCGGGCCCGCGGCGCCTACCAGTTCCCCTGGCCATGGCGGGCATAGAATTCATTGGCCCAATCCATAAGCGCGTCGTTCTCAATGGCCTGGCGCATTTCCGTCATCATGTGGGTGAGGAAGTAGATATTGTGGATGGAGTTCAGCCGCAGGGCCAGGATCTCCCCCGCCTTG
>CAMVBO010000287.1 GCA_947165745.1 uncultured Clostridia bacterium
TCTGGCCGGCGATCAGCACGTGGGGCATCTTGGCGATGTCCGCCACGATGTAGCGCCCGGAGTTGTCCTTGCCCAGGCCCACGGCGATCTTGCTGGGGTGCTTGCGGGCCTCGCTGGACTCCAGCACGTCCCTCAGGCGCACCATCTCCACCTTGTCGTTGGGAATCTCCACGCCCACGGCGGCCTTGCCGGGGATGGGGGCCTCGATGCGCACGGACATCGCCGCCAGGTTCAGCGCGATGTCGTCCGCCAGGGAGGTGATGCGGCTCACCTTCACGCCCGGGGCCGGCTGCAGTTCAAACCGGGTCACCGCTGGGCCGTGGGCGATGCCCGTCAGCTTCGCGGAGATGCCGAAGGATTGCAGCGTGTCCTCCAGCAGGCGCGCCTTCTGCATATCCCGCTGGCCATGGGCGGAGGTATCCTCCACTTCGCCCCGGGCCAGCAGGTCGATGGGCGGATAGTTGTAGGGCGGCGGGTCGTCGTCCGCGGGCTCCGGCTCCTTCGCCCGCTTCAGCTTGCCAAAGCTCTTCTTTTCGGCGATGCCGGCCTGCACGCCGGCCTTGCCCTTGTCCTCCGGCACGTCGAAGGGGGCCTCGTCGTCATCCGGCAGCTCGTAGGCCTCCGGCTCGATCTTCAAATCGTCGATGGACACGTTGCTCTTCTTGTCCGCCTTCACCACGGGGATATCCTTCGCGGGAATGTCCTCCACGGGCACATCCTCGATCTTCTCCTCCCGCATCTGGGACGGGCGGTCCGGCTTGAAGGGCTTGCGGGCGGGCTTTTCGGCCTTGGCGGTCGGGTCGAAGGCAGCGCTCTCGGCCTCCAGGCGGTCAAAATCGTCAAAGTCGTCGAACAGCTCGTCCTTCACCTCGGACTGGGCCGCCTTCGCCTTCTTCTTCTCGATGTCCTCGTTGTACAGCTTCTTCCGCTTCGCTCCGGGCCTGGCCGCCGTCGCGGCGGCGCCGGTCCGGCGGGACGGGGCCTGAGGCTCGACGGCGTCGGCGGACTTGCCCTTGCGGACGGGCTGGTTCACGGCCCGCGCCGGGCGGGTCAAATCGTCCGAGAGCGGGTCGGCCTTGCGCCGATTCGCCGCCGTTCGGCTGGACGCGGGCCTGCGCTTCAGGCCGCTGTCGCCCACGATCACGGATTCGCTGTGGGGATCTCGGCTGGGCGCGCGCCGCGCCGGGCGGGCGGGCCTGCGCTCAGGCTCGTCATACGCGCGCTCATCCTCGCGGCGCTCCCGGCGCGCGCCGGCGCGCTCGTTCACAAACCGCACGAAGCGGCCCATGCGGCCCGTGGCCGTCAGCAGCAGCAGGGCGATCAGCAGTGTGGCGATGAAGCCGCCGGCCACGCCCAGGTTGATGTACAGCGGCCAGGCCAGCAGCGCGCCGATGGCGCCGCCGCCCGCCCCGTAGTTATAGGACTTTGACACGAAGTTCGCGAAGCTCTTGATGGTCATGCGCTCCGCCACGATGCGCTCCGTGAAAAACACGTGCACCGCCGTAAACAGGCACACGATCAGCAGCACGTCCGCGATCACCCGCAGCGGCGAGACGCGCATGCCCCGCGCCGCGCCCACGCACAGCACGCCCGCCCAGGCCAGCACCAGCGGCAAAAGCACCGCCACGCTGCCGCCCAGGCCCCGCAGCACATCCCGAATCGCGCCCATGCCGGTGCCGTCGGTGGGGGGCACCAGGCAGATGTAAATCAACAGCACGGCCAGCCCGAACAGGGCCACCGCCGCCAGGATCAGCAGCGGCGCGCTGGAACCGGCCTCCCGCTCCTCATATTCCCGTCTGTTTGCTGTTCTTGAAGCCAAGGATTGAATACCTCCGTTATTGGTTTGCCGATTACGCGAAAACTCCCATCCGGTTCGGATTTAACAGAATCGGATGGGGTTTTGTCATATTTTAGTCAAATTTAGGCGTCATCCGCCGATCAGGCCCTTCACCAGCGTGCTCACGTTCAAAAAGTCCATCTGGGTGATATAGCTGTAGAGCACCGATCCCGTGCGCAGGTTTTCGGCGAATTCAGGGGAGACGATCTCCACCACGGCGGGCAGCAGGCACAGCACCAGCACCACCATCACCAGGCCGCGTGCGAGGCCGAAGATGCCGCCCAGCAGCCAGTCGAAGCCGCGCACCAGCGGGAAGGAAATCACATGGTCCAACAGGTTTACGATCAGGCAGGCCAGCACGTACAGCGCGATGAAGCAGAGTATGAAGGCGCCAACGTTGAACACCGCCTGCCAGATGGTCTGATCCAGATAGTCCGCCAGGGTGTTGATGCCCAGGCGCTGGAACATCTGGGCCCGGACATTGGCCTCGAAGGCCTTGGAGATCACGCTCAGCTTGCTCGCCACCGCCGATACCGCGCTTTGAATGGCGGCCTCGCCCCCGGCGATCACCTCGGAAACGGTGCTCATGGCCTGGGAGTGGGATTCAAAAAAGTTTTCCGGCTCCAGGTACTGGTTCAGCACCGCCATCAGCGTTTGGTTGGACAGCGCCAGCTTCGCCACCCGGGGATAGAGCTGCTGCGCGCCAAACCAGGCGCCCACGAAGCCCACCGTTCCCAGCAGCGACGCGATGAACCCGCGATACATGCCTGAAATCAGGTAGAAGGCCAGGATCACGATAATCGTAATGTCCAGCAGGTTCAAGTTCATTTTTTTCCCTCCTCGTTTCAAGGATTCGATGGATTCAAAGCTAATTTACCCATTTTGTGCCAATCCATGCACGGTAAAGGCCTTTTGCGGCAAGCCGCGCCCTATTTCAAATTCAGCGTATAGATGACGTTGCCGTTGCCCAGCACGGCCACGTTGTCCTCGGTGACGCCATAGACCTTGTCGAACACCATCGGCAGCGCGAAGGCATCCACCTTTTGGCTGCCCAGCGTGGCGATGGACACATAGCCCGCCGTGGAAAAGCCGTAAACCCGGTCGTTCCGCGCGATCAGCATCTGGCAGCCATAGGGCATGCGCACCTGCTGATCCAAATTGGACCGAATCATCCGCACATCCTGCATTCCGTCCTTGGAATCATATTGTGCGTTGGGCACAAACGCCATCAACGGATCGTCGATCATTCCTTCGTCCAATCCCGCCATGTACCAGCCGTACACCTGGCGGCGGCGGCTCTTGTCCTCCTTGCCGGTGTAATCGTAGACCTTCAGGAAGGTGTCGCCGGCACAGCAGAAGTAGGAGGACTGGAACACCACGCCATAGACCATCTGCTCGTTGTCGTGAATGGAGCCCACCATCTCCTTGCCGGGGCGGTAGGTGTTCACGGTGCAGCTGGGCACGGTGCCGCTGGTATCCAGGCTCATCACCCAGAGCAGCGAGCCGTTGGAGAAAAACCCGTATTCGATTACAGTCTGGTTGGTCAGCGTGATGCTGTTCACACGCCGGCCTCCCTTTTCCATGAGGACAATCGTGCTGTTGTGCTCCGGCCCCAGCAATACGGCGGTATAGCGATCCCCGATGCAGGCGGAGAGCACCTCCCGCTCCATGGCGCCGGAGAAGGAGGGCGCGCCGGTCTGGCCGTCGATCAGCGTCAG
>CAMVBO010000288.1 GCA_947165745.1 uncultured Clostridia bacterium
TGCGGAACTGCAGGCGCTTGTACTCGTCCAGCAGCGCCTTGTTGGTGCCGTCGTCATAGGCGGTCTGCTTCAGGCGCATGTATTCGCGATATTCCTCGCTTTCCTTCAACGCCCGCGCCAGCTCGTGGGCCTGATCGTATGGGTTCATGTTGCCTCCGTCATTCTGACGTATTTCGTTCGCTGCTGAAAACAGTCCGCCGGACTGTTTTCCGGGCGCTCGATGCCCTAAATCTCCACAATGATCGGCAATATCATCGGATTCCGCTTGATGGTGTCGTAGATATAGCGCTGCACGGACTCGCGCACGTCGTTCTTCAGCCGGTTCCACTCGCTGGAATCGATGGGGCCGAAGGCGTCGATGGCGCGGGTCGCGGCCATGCGCGCCCCCTCCACCAGCTCGTCGGACTCCCGCACATACACAAAGCCGCGGCTGATGATATCCGGGCCGGACACCACCGTGCCCAGCTCGTGATCCAGCCCCATGACGACGATCAGCAGGCCGTCCTCGGACAGGTGCTTGCGGTCCCGCAGCACCACCGCGCCCACGTCGCCGATGCCCAGGCCATCGATCAGCACGCTGCCGCTGGGCACCACGCCGGTCACGTCGATGGAATTCCTGTCCAGCTCGATCACGTCGCCAATCTCCACCATCATCACGTTGTCATCGCTCATGCCCAGCGACTTGGCCAGGTTGGCGTGATGGTACAGGTGGCGGTACTCGCCGTGCACGGGCACGAAAAACCTGGGCTTGATCAGCGAGTGCATCAGCTTGAGCTCCTCCTGCCGGGCATGCCCGGAGACGTGCACCTCGGCCAGGGAGTCGTAGATCACGTTCGCGCCGATGCGGATCAGCTGGTTGATGACCCGGGAGACGCTCTTTTCGTTGCCGGGGATGGGCGTGGCCGATATGATGACCATGTCGCCCTCGCGGATCTCCAGCTTGCGGTGCTCGGCAAAGGCCATGCGGCTCAGGCCGCTCATGGGCTCGCCCTGGCTGCCGGTGGTGACCACGGCGATCTGCTCGTCGGGATAGCGGTCGATGTCCTCAGCGGTGATCAGCGTGCCCTCCGGGATGTTCAGATAGCCCAGCTGCATGGCCACCTTGGCCACGTTCACCATGCTGCGGCCCATCAGGCACACCTTGCGGTGGAAGCGCACGCAGGAGTCCACCACCGCCTGGATGCGGTGCACGTTGCTGGCAAACATGGCGATGATGACCCGGCCCTGGGCCTTCTGGAACTGGTCGTTGAAGGTGGCGGCCACCTTCTTTTCCGACATGGTGTAGCCCTGGCGCTCGGCATTGGTGGAGTCCGCCATCAAAAGCAGCACCCCCTCCTGGCCCAGCTCCGCCAGCCGGCCCAGGTTGATGGGCGCGCCATCCAGGGGCGTGTAGTCCACCTTGAAGTCGCCGGTGTGCACGATCAGGCCCACGGGCGTGTGGATCGCCAGGGCGCAGGCGCCGGCGATGGAGTGGTTCACATGGATGAACTCCACCGTGAAGCAGCCCGCCTTGATCACGTCGCCCTCGGTGACCACGTTCAGCGGGGCCACGTTCTGCAGCCGGTGCTCCTTGAGCTTATGCTCGCACAGCGCCAGCGTCAGCTTCGTGCCGTACACGGGCGCGGGCAGATTGCGCAGCACATAGGGCACCGCGCCAATGTGGTCCTCGTGGCCGTGGGTGATGAAATAGCCCCGGATCTTCTCCTTGTTGTGCTCCAGATAGCTGGTGTCGGGAATCACCAGGTCCACGCCGGGCATATCCTCCCGGGGGAAGATGCTGCCCAGGTCGATGACGATGATGTCGTTTTGGTATTCCAGCACCGTCAGGTTCTTTCCAATTTCGCCCAGGCCACCCAACGGTATGATTTTCAGTTTCGGTCCCCTGTTTTTTCTGGACAAACCATTGCCTCCTTTATCATTTCATTGGATTTTCCTATATTTCACGCCGCGGCTGCCCCGCGAACGCGATAATTCATCTTTCAGTATGCGATACCACACCATAGCATACCAAAATAAGTATAGCACAATTTCCGTTAAAATCACAGCCATAGGCGTGTCTTTATAGGAAATTGTGCGTAAAAATGCGATTGGAACGGCTTTTACACCGTAGGCTAGAGTGTGTTTCTAAATCCCGGGAGATACAGTTTCAAGCGTAGTTGGCTGCATATCAAGGCGATTTTCCGCAGGCTTACTGGTTGCAAGTCAAGGAAAAGCAACGCAGAAATGCAGCCAAATCCGCTGAAAATGCGCTTCGGGGATTTTAGAAACACACTCTAACGCGCGGCAGCGCCAATTTAAGCGCGCACAAATCCTTCGCGTCGCTCAGGATGACAGGCAAATCTCTGCGGTGTCATTCTGAGCGACGCGAAGAATCTGTCCATGCGATTTTCACATACAGGCCGCCGAAGATTCCTGCAGCTGCCTGACTCCGGCCTTACCGGTTGCGGTCGATCATGGCCTTGAGGGCCTCCTTGGTCTGCACGCCCACGACCTTGTCCACGGCCTTGCCGTCCTTGAACAGATACAGCGTGGGGATGGCCTGAATGCCCAGGCCCATGGCCACGTCGCCGTTCTCGTCCACATTCACCTTGGCGAAGGTGACGCCCTCGGTCTCATTCGCCAGCTCCTCCACGATGGGGGCGATCATGCGGCACGGGCCGCACCAGCTTGCCCAGAAGTCCACCAGGGTCAGGTGGTTCTTCGACAGGTTCTCAAACTTCATGTCCTCGGAAGTGTATGCCTTGACTTCTGCCATTGTTCATTCTCCTTTGCCTTTTATCGTTATTGTTGCCCCGCGAGGGGGGGATTATGACGGTTGGTTCAGCAAACTGTCCAGAATCGAGATCAGCGTGCCCTTGGCGCCCGGCCCGGCGGACGCCCCCACGCAGGAGGGACAGCCGTCCTTGCAGGGGCAGGCGGCGAGCAGCTCCCGGGCGTGGGAGAACAGCTCCCGCTGCATTTCATACACCCGGTCGGACAGGCCGATACCCCCCGGCACGGAATCGTACAGATAGATTGTCGGCCGCCCGGTGAAGGTGTCCTTCACATGGTAGACCACGCTGATGTCCTGGGGTGCGCACATCAGGTACATGGGCGCGATGTGGCGCAGCAGATGGCTCAGGCCCACCAGCGCGTTCTTGAGGGGCTCCTTCTCGTAGCGCTCCTCCAGGCTCTCCGGCAGCATCCACCAGGTCGCGGTGGTCTGCATCTCCAGCTCCGGCAGCGTCACCGGCCCCCAGCCCAGGTTTTCGTGGGTGTCGAAGGCGATCTTCTTGAACACGGTGACGATGCTGGACGTGAGCACCTCGCCCCGCGCCCGGGCGATGGGGCCGCCGTCCTCCCGCTCGAACTCGTCCAGCACCTTGAGGCTCGTGGTCAGGTCCGCGTCGGTGTAGTAGCCCACGTCCACCCGGCGGATGTAGGCCTTCTTGTCGTCGAAGTCCAGCTCCTCCACCTGGTACTGGGTGCCCTCGTGCATGTAGATGGCGTACTGGTGCAGCAGCATCGGCACGGTGAAGCGGTCCATCTCGCCGATGACCCGGTGCTTCT
>CAMVBO010000289.1 GCA_947165745.1 uncultured Clostridia bacterium
GCCTTGATGAGGCCCACGATCTCGCCCCTGTAGGCGGGCATCACGTGGGGCAGCGCCTGTGGCAGGATGATCTTGAAAAAGGTTCTTCGATTGGAGTATCCCAGGGCATAGGCGGCCTCGTACTGGCCGTTTTCCACCGCGCCCACGCCCATCTTGAGCAGGCCGAACACCGACGCGCCAAAGGTGAGCGTGAAGCCGATCACCGCCACGGCAACGCCGTTGATGGCGACGCTGCCGAAGACGACGTAGTACAGGATCATCAGCAGCACCACCATGGGCATGCCCTGCACCAGCCACAGGCAGAAGCGCGTGACCAGGTTCGCCACCGGGTTGCCGTTTCGGCACAGCATGAACACGCAAAATCCCAGCAGTGTGCCGAACAGGATGGTCAAAAGCGTGATCAGCAGCGTGGTCGTGACGCCGTCCGCAAACAGCCGCCAGCGGTCCTCCCGCAGGAAGGTCTTGTTGAAGCTGGAGACAATGCCGTCCCACAGGGAGACGCTCCCCGCTTCGGAGGCGGCCGCCGCCTCCCGCAGCGTCACCAGCAGCAGCTCCGTGCCGTGATAGGGCTCGGAGAAGCTCACGCTCTCCCTGCGTTCATCGGTGATGACCATGTCCGAGAGGGAGAAGTCATACGTGCCGGTGACGATGCCGGGAATGATGCCCGCCGTGTCCACGATGTTGATTTCGATGGCATAGCCGTATTCCCGGCAGAAGCGCACGGCGATGTCCGGGTCCGTGCCAGCGATCTGTCCGTTCGCCACGAAGGACACGGGCGCCTTCGTGCCGCTGGTCGCAAATCTCAGCGTGCCGTTTTCGCCGGTCAGGCCGCTCATGTCCACCGGGGTGGAGGCGTTGGCCGGGTCGTTCCAGAAGGCGTAGATGTCGGCCAGCGTCCCGTCGGCCTTGATCTTTTCAATGAAGGCGTCCATCTGGGCCTTCAGCGCCTCGCCGCGCTCGTCCTTGGCGAACATCGCCCCGATGTCCAGCACGCGCACGGGCGTCCTGAGGGCCGTCAGCGCGTCGTCCGCCTCCATCAGGGAGCCGGCGACCTCCGTGCTGGCGAGGAAGTAGTCGATCTTGCCGGATTTCAGCGCCGCCGTCAGGTCGGTGTAGTTGTTGTACTGGCTGATTTCGGAATCCGGCAGTTCCTCGGCGATCACCGAATCGTGGAACGCGCCGGTGATGACGCCCGCGCGCTTGCCGTTGTAATCATCCGGGCTGCCGGAGGCGTCGTCCTTCATTACCACTGCCACGGTGCCGCCTGAAAAACACGACTCGGAGAACAGCACGCTCTCCGCCCGCTCCGGCGTGACGCTGATGCCCGCCGCCGCGAATTCGCACTTGCCAGCCTGCACCGCCGGCAGGATGCCGTCGAAGTTCATGTCCACGATTTCAAGGCCATAGCCGCAGTCCTCGCAGAACAGGGCGGCAAGCTCCATGTCGTAGCCCACGACCTTGCCGTCGCGTACATACTCGAAGGGGGCGTAGCCGGATTCCGTCGCCACCCGCAGGGTTCCTTTGTCCGCCTTCAGAGCGGTGATGTCCGGCATGGTCTTGGCATCCTCGTCCTCGCCGAACCACTTGGCCGCGAGCCGATCCAGCGCGCCCTCGGGCAGTCGCGCCATGAAGGCGTTGAACTCGTCCCGAAGCGCCTCGCCCGCCTCGCTTTGGGGAAACACCAGGGCAAAATCATAGCTGTCCAGGTAATCCGGCAGACAGGTGATCTGATCGCTCTCCCGCATCAATATCTGCGCCACAGGCTCGTCGACCACAAAGGCGTCGATCTTCTGGCCCGTGAGCGCCGCTACCAGGTCGGCCTTGGTGTTGTAGTATTCGATCTGCGCCTCCGGCAGCTGTTCTGCCACCATCCCGTCGAAGCTGGTGCCGGTCTGCACGCCGATGCGCGCGCCGTTCAGCTGCTCAAGGGCAGTGTAGCGGCCCGCTGCCGCGGCGGTCGCGTTCCCTTCGCCCTTGACCATCACGCCGATGTGATCCTCGTACAGCACGTCGGAAAAGGTCAGCGCCTCGGCGCGCTCCATCGTGATGTTCAGATTCGCCATCACGCAGTCCACGTCGCCGGACGCGGCCGCGTTGATGATGGCCCCGTAGTCGTAAACCTTGAATTCCAGTTCCGCGCCGAGCCACGCGGCGAAGCGCCTGGCCAGCTCTATATCATAGCCCGCCAGCTCGTTGCCGATGTAATAGCTGTAGGGCGGCACAATGCCGGTGGTGCCCACCGTCAGGCGAAGGTGGGAACTTTCAGGCACAGGGATATCCGGCATGGTCTCATCGCCATTAGACACCCAGCGCCTGTACATGTCGTCCAGCGTGCCGTCCGCGCGCAGTTCGGCAATAAAGGCGTTCAGCCGCTTCCCGATATCCGGGATCCTGGCGGCCGGCGAGATGCCCACAGCGATCTTGATCGGCTCTCCCAGGAACTCGTCCAACAGGTGAACGCCCCTGACGCCGCCCTCAATGGACACGCGCATCTGGTTATAGTCGTAGATGAAGGCGTCGATTTTGCCCTGGGCCACGGCCAGATAGGCCGACGGCTTGTCGGTGAACACCAGGACGTCCGCGTTTGGCAGCAGCTGTCGCGTGACCGTCTCCGCCGCGCTTCCGAGGTCCACGCCCACGGTGATCCCCGGCGCGTTCAACTGTTCTATGGAAGTGATCCCGTTCTCGGCGCAGGCGATGCCTCTGGCCAGCAGCGCCAGGATCAGAAAGAGCAGCAGCTTTTTCACCATTTCACACCCCTTGGGTTTTTACGCGCGTTTGAACCACACGATGTTGTCTATCATTATACCAGATAAAGCGCCCGTATCGCAACCGGTAGCGGCGGGAATCCCGATGATTCTGTCCCCTTCGCGAATCCGGGCCAGGGCCGCGGCACGTTTCCGGCTTTGTTTTCAGGCAGAGCCAAAGCTGGCGGCGATTCATCAGTTACTTCATTTGGATTATATCACCGTTCGCGCGAAAGCGCAATGAAAAATAATGCGCGTCTGAGCGCCGTTGACCATCTTGGGCTTCTTCGTAAACAGATGATGGCAAAGGCGTGAAATCTGCGTCTCTTCGGGCAAATCAGCTTGACAACTGCGGATTATTATATAGTATAATAATTTCTGGAAAGCGTTTACGGCATGTGTGACAGTTCTGTGATATAAGACATGTTACAATGATCCCGCAAGCAAGCAAAACAGCACCGACACAATATAAGGAGGATACCCCCATGAGCAATGAGATCAACGAGCTGAACCTGGAAGAGCTGGAAGCCGTCGCGGGCGGCAAGAAGAATGACGACGTGTATAACCTGAAGAACTTTGTCACCGCCAAGGTGAGCGTGCCCAAGGGCACCTACCTGGTGATGCAGAAGACCGCCGGCGGCGCGTTCATGTCCATCAAGTACAAGGACGGCGACAGCATCAAGGTCAACCAGAACTTCATGGAGAAGGGCTACCTGCTGGCCTACTCCCCCGCCAAGGACAAGTACGGCTACGTGGACGCCAAGTACGTCCGCTTCTGAGAA